>JAQVBK010000395.1 GCA_028690365.1 Candidatus Cloacimonadota bacterium | reverse complement strand
ATTATGGATATGGCGATTGAGGATTTTAGTTTGTAAGATTAAATTCAGTGGGAATTATCAACGCTTTTTCTGATGAACACTTAAAGAATTTTTATTTTAGAGCTTCAACATTGACAACAAAGAAATCAAATTTGTATTTTTTGCCGTAACTTAAAATATACCCGTCTGAATCTTCTTCAGTTACTCTGATACTGTCTCTTACAAAATATTCATATCCTTCAGACCTGATGACTTCACCGTTTTTGACAATAACCGGTGTTTTCCCTTCAACTGTGATTTCAACCGGAGGAGCAATTATATGGTCATACTGCCAGTCGCCAAGAGGTTTCCCGTCTTCTCCGCTCTGAAATTTTACACAGAATGATTCGCATGTTGATAATACTTTCTGTTCAGCTTTGATTTCCGGAACAAGTTTTGACGGCCATACCTTATCGTCCCATTCGTGTTCACCGTCTTCATTTACTATTCCTGTTCCACTTGCTGCAATCAAAGTGCCGTCTTTGTGCCTAATAACCTGAACATCTCTGGAGACATATTCCCCATAAACGCTTCCATAAAAACCTTCTATTAAGTATAAAACCCACTCCTTGCCGATCAATGAATCTTTGAAAAGAGATCTGTCATAATTCTTGAATGTCAGTGCACACTTATTTTCCTGTCCGCAATCACCCTTGGGAACAACTTCATTCCTGTCTTCAAGATAAAGGATTTCTTCAATTTTCATCGTGTTGCCTTTTTCTGATCCTGTCACATCATTAATAGACCTTTTTATTCTATCAACATCATTTTGGCATGGACAGCTTTCACTCCCTGCGCCATTTGCGTAAAAGTCAGTAAATTTAATGCAGTTATCTGAATCATTAGCCAGTTCATTATTTGCATCCGGCAATATTCCATTATCAGCATCATTGTTGTTTTCATCAATACTTGCACTGTTCCTTGAACAACCGCAAGAACTGAAAAAAAACAATGCAAAGAAGAGAAAGACCACAAATATTCTTTTATCCATTTTCCACCTATTTAAAAACAATTTCAGCACCTCTTATCTCATAGTCAACACCTTCTTTCATTCCTTTTTCTTCAAGCCTTTTCAAATAATTCTCCAAGCGGGCTTTTTTCTTTTCAACTGTCCAGAATTCTTCGTTTTTCTTTTTCAATTCTTCTAAATATTCTTTTTTCTCAGATTCTTTGGTAACTTTTGTGAATTTTTCTCCGCTGCTCATAAGCTCTTCCAGATTTGATGCAATAATTCTTCCGTTTCTTGCAAAAACCGGTGATTCGGCTCTTTCCTCTAAATCTTCCATTTCTGTCTCTTCTCCACCTTCACCAAGACCCATGATTCCTCCACCAGTCAAATCAAGGTGACTCCATTCTTCATAAGTACAGTCACAATATGGATTAGTTCTATTGTCAACACAATATTTTTTTGGTGAAGTCGCAGAATTGGCACAAGAAAAAGGAGCATAAGCTATTGTGTGGTAGTTTGGTGAAACATTATCCGGAATTGTATCCTGCCACACCAACCCTGCCCTTGTCGTTGAAGAATCCGTTGAATACCTCCATGCGCTGTCTCCGGCAACATTTACTGGAACACCGGCAATCTGCATACTGTAATTCATAACACTTCTGTGGAGTTCGCTGTTCTTTTTTCCCTCATCGCCATTATTATCATTTCCGTTATGACCAAGTCCGAAAATATGTCCATATTCATGAATTGTTGTTCCCGTGTACCTATTTAAACTACCTCCGCCAGCATGAAACCCAGCAGTTATCATAAAAGCCGGATCATTATAGCCTCCTGCACAAGATCTGCCGCCAGAATCAGGATTAAGCTTTCCTTTATTCGCAGCCACAACCCATGTATATATTCCTGTTCTTGCTGAAGTAAAATGATTGGCTCTTTCATCTTCAAGATAAAAAGTATCGGCATCCACACCAGTTCCGCATTCTGAATATTTTAGTGGTTTATCGTCAGCCATTTCGCCAAGATAATCGTCTACATCCGCATGGAACCTGACATTTCCATGAAGATTAAAAGAATTTCTGAGTCTTGTCTCAATATCCGCTTCAAAATTTTTATAAAAATAAAACATACTTCCATTAATAATTTTTCCAAAATAGTCAACTTCTGCAAAAATATCTTGCTGTGTCGGACTTGAACCTTCCCATGGAAGAAGAATGTTCAGGGTTCCGAGTGTTTCGATGTAATCGTTCAACCCGTCACCATCTGAATCATCGTTGTTGCTTTGAGTTGTTAAAATTGTTTCAAGTTGAGTTGATAATCCGTCATAATCCAGATCGTTTACCGGCATTACTCCATTATAAGTCAGAACATCCATAACAGCTTTGGCATTACCTTCTGATTGAGGTGAATTCGGATGTGCTCCACCGAGAATATAGCAACTTGTCGAACAGGAACCGCTGGTTTTTAAAATTTTTGCTGATAAGTTTGCTCCGCCGTCGTCATTATAATCAGTAATTGTGGTTGCATTGGACATAAGATATATAACTGTGTCATCTATAGTTGTTCCGCCAAGTTCTTCTTTTGATCTGTTTAAATAATAAAAACTGACTTTTCTGCTACTGTAAGTTGGAGCTCCGTTTGTATAAGCACTCCATGGATTTATTAATATTTTATATCCACCAACAGGTCTGTCTGTTTGTGTTGCAACAAGACTGCCATTTCTGTAAGCTTGAATTGTGGCAATTTTTCCCACCCTCCCATTGTAATAGTGTCGCATTATACCATAATAAGTTCCTGAAGTAGTCGGAGTATAAGTAACTGTTGAATTCAAATTTGTCTGCCCTGCTGCACAATCACCTCCACAGTCATCATTCCATGCAACTTGTGTGTTACTGCTG
>JAQVBK010000071.1 GCA_028690365.1 Candidatus Cloacimonadota bacterium | reverse complement strand
TTACCACATCATGAGAGTAAGTGGTTTTGCCATATTGATCTGCAACAATCTCCATGACTGATTTTTCTTGTAAGAGTCCAAAAGCTTTGGAAAAAAAATTATTACCATTTTTTCCATACAACCAGGATACTCTGATAATAAGAAAATCAGAGCAATATTTGCGGATATTTTCTTCCCCCTTAAGTTTACTGAGACCATATTTATTTACCGGACATGGCTCATCATTTTCCAGATAAGGTTCATTTTTGCTGCCATCAAAAATATAATCAGTACTGAAATGAACTAACTTAATACCCTCATCTTTACAAATTTTAGAAAGGTCAATCAAGCTTTCACTGTTAATTCTGAAAGCAGCTTCAGAATCAATTTCTGCACTGGTAACATCTGTGTACGCAGCACAGTTAATAATGACGTTGGGTTTATAATTTTTGATTGTATTTGTAATGGATTTGTAATTACAAATATCCATCTCCTGATGAGATAGACAGCTTACATCGGGGTTGTTGAGGTTTCTTTCGGCAAATGTACTCCCTAATAATCCGTTTTTTCCACTGATAATAATTTTCATATAATCTCCATAAAAAAAAAGGGTAGCAAAAGCTACCCTTTCTTACTTAATATTTTTTACTTTAAAATCAGGAATTTTTTGATAGATGTATATTTCGATTCAAATCTCAGTTCACAGACATATTTCCCTTCTGCTAATCTGATTCCTTCTTCATTTGTCCCATCCCATGTAAATATATCATTATCCGACAAAGTTTTACCTGTGTAGATTACCTTTAGCAAGTTGTCTTTTCCATCTAAAATAACTAGGCTAATTTCGGTATTTGCTTCAACTGAACAAGTGATTTTTGTTACTGTTTCAAATGGATTTGGGGTAATTGTAAGTGTTGCACTATCTTTTAATGCAAATAATGAGGCAGAAAGTAAAATGAATAATGCTGATAAAAAAACTACTGATTTCATAAATCCTCCAATTTTAGTTCTGTAATTATTATCAAGTAATGCAATTTGTGTTCCTTAAACATCTTCTAAAACAAAATTGTATGTCTTCAATTGTGCTCTGAGAGGTTTCCATTCACTCATATTCTCTGATAGCAATAGATAAAATTGTTTGCCATGGTTTGGTGCTATCAGATGAGTCAACTCATGAGTTATAACGTATCTTATGCATTCTAATGGCACTTTGATAAGATTCAGATTCAGAATAATGTTTCCTTTGCCGTGATAGCAAGTACCCCATCTTCTTCTCATTTTCCGAATTTTTAAAACTGGATTAGCCAAATTATATTTTTGAAATTTTTTAAACTCCACTGACAAAATATCAGAAAAGATAGTTTCTGCCTGAGAATAATACCATTGGTTTTTCAATTTATCAATTGTGATTGTGTCATCATTGTTTACACCTGAAAAATAGACTGTATTGTCAACTGTGTTGATCATCCTTTTCTCTGAGTCACAAAAAACAATATCATATTTTTTCCCAAGATAATAAAATTGCTCGTTCTTCTTATTGCAGAGTGTTTCTTTTTCTGAAATTTCTTCAGTGATTTGTTGAACTTTTGAGATTAACCACTCTTGCTTAGTTCTGATAAAGTGGGAGATTGTTTTCTCATTATGAAAAACCGGAGCAGTAATGGTTATTTCTGCTTTTCGATTAATTCTTAAATAGATGTTTTTTACTTTTTTCTGAGTAACTTTGATTTTGAATTTCTCAAACTCAATGAAATATTCTTTATTTGGCATTCTTTCTCCAGTTTGCAAGAGTTCATAAAAAATAGGATAAATTCAGAGAATTGGAAAGGAATTTACAAAAAAATGATTGAAACAGCAAAGTATAAGAATCGAAGAGGATTTTTTCGTCTAACATGAAATAGAAAATCAACGGGATTAATGTAAATTATCTTTGATAAACAAGTAAATACAGCTTGACGATACAAATCAGGTTCAAAAGTTCGGACATGTTCACAAAAGAAAGGTATCTTTTCTCAAAATTGAAGACAGCAATTAACTTACAAAGGAACAATGATCTTTTCTGAATCAAGATAATAATTGAAAGAGAGGTAGTCATGAAAAGAACAATACTTGTATTAGTCCTGTTTACTTTTATAAATTTTCTGTTCACCATACAAAAAGAGACAAAAAAGAATATTGAGAAATATTCGGGTAAGAATTCCGAGAATATGCTTAATTGGGTTAAGAATCTCACCAACGAAGTTAAAGAGTATGCAGATTTTATACTTGATTTTGCTTCTTCCAATGACCTTGCGATTCTCACTCCTGAACTAGTTTCCGAAAATATTGAGTATGCCTTAAAAACAAAAGAAATAGCTTATTGCAAAAATATTCCAGAAGATATCTTCAGACACTTTGTTTTGCCAATTAGAATTACGCAGGAACCTCTGGAAGACTGGCGAAAGCAATTTTACGAAGAACTCCTGCCGATTGTAGAAAATGAAGTGAATATTGAAGTTGCTGCAGTAAAAGTTAATCTCTGGGTTACGGAACAGATGACCTTTAAACAGACTCACGGCAGAGACCAGGCTCCTCTTACAACAATTAATCGTGGTTACGGACGTTGTGAGGAGTCGATGATAATCTACATTGCTGCTGCCAGAGCTGTAGGAATTCCTTGTCGTCCTGCTAGCGTTCCATACTGGAACTTTACTGACAGTAATCATGCCTGGGTGGAAATCTGGACTCCTGATGGTTGGAAGTACGCTGGTGAAGCAGAGAATTCTCTTTCCAGAGGCTGGTTCTCCAAGACCACTGAAAGGGCTACTTTGGTAACTTCGGAAGCGTACGGATATTTCGATTCGCCAGACGCTATTAAAAGAGAAAATGGCACGACTTTGATAAGCTCGATAAGATATTACACTGATTTTGACAATTGCAGGATTTTAGTAAAAGATCAGAAAGGCAAACCAGTAAAGAATGCACAGGTAAATCTTTATGCAGCTTCGTTCGGAGGATTGTTTTCTTTGTTTAACTACAAGACCGACAAAAACGGAGAAATCAGTTTGCCTCTGGGGAAGTCCAGTGTCTATGTGATTGCCCACAAAGATGGAAAAATTGGTTCAGGTTTGTTAAATACAATAGAATCATCTGAACTGGAGTTGACAATTACTAATAATCATGAACTTATATCAGATGTAAACCTGCAGTTTCTGATTTCCAACAATAATCCATTGCCACAGCAAAATATTGAACTATTGGGGAAAAGTTTTTACGACAAACGGGAAATAAGCAATCTGAAGCGTGACAAGAGAATATTGTCACAAAAGAAAGGCTATCTGTTTGCGAAATATTACGATTTAACTCATGATAATGAGGATAGTGACTTCTTCCGGAAAAGAGAGGAATTTATCGAAAAATGTGATGAGATTGCCGGTAACACGGAAGCCTTTTTAAAAGCCTTTCAGCCTGTAGATGAAGATTTGCAGAAATGTAAAATCCTGGTTGAAATGATAAAGAGATGGGATGTAAAAGAGCTTTGCGAAATACCGGATTCTCTAACTATAACTGATGTTGTCGATATTTATGCACAGGCAAGAGAGGATTTTCCCTTGATTCCAGATTCTATATTCTATGAGGGAGTTGTGGGATTTACTTTCAAATCCTTTACTCCACCGCAAAACGGCTGGCAAAAAGAGTTTTATTCCCGTATAAAAAACCTGAAAGGACAGTCTTTAGATGAAACTGTTAGCAAGGTAGTGGAATGGGTAGATAATAACCTTAAGATTGATGAAGATTACCAATGGAGCTATTTCTCGGGTTCTCTAAATCCGCTGCAGATTCTTAATATGAAAAACACAACTGAATCTTACCGAATGTTGGTTTTAAATTGTGCTTTGAAGTTGCTCGGAGTTCCGGTTCAATATAAAAGACAGCTTGAGTATTTCAATGGTTCTGAATATGTAACCGTTGAGAAAGTAAAGAATGATGAAAATGTTATTATTGAAGGTAAAATTTCAATCCGGATTAATGTCGATGGCAAAGAGACAAAGCCGGAACCATGGGGAAATTTCTTAATCGGAAGCTTTTCCGATGGGCAGCTTGCTCCGACTTTCTTTGATGGAAATCATGATGGTAATACCTATAATGCAGTTTACCGATATTCTGAGCAGGAAGAAGTCTACCTGGAATCTTACGTCAGAAATTCCAATGGAGATGCTAACGTGCATCTGATTCCGCTGCTGGGGAAGGATGAAGTAGTTGTGAATCTGACAACTCCAAAAGAATATATTGATAATTCATCAATCTGGCAAACAGCTACTCTGGAAGCTGTAAGAACTCTTATTGGTGACTCAGACAGTAAGAAAATAGTATTTATCAGCGGAGGAGTTGCCATAGAACCGGAGTCCAGAATGCTGGATCAAATTCTCGGCAAAAAAGAAAGCTTTGATAGAGAGGATGTTAAATTTTGTTTCATCAGCGAGAATAGTCATAATTATGCTAGTAAGATTGACCTTAAGGATTATATAATAATAAAACAAAAGGTTCTCAATGATGAAGTTCGGGGGGTAGATTATCCAGTGATTTTCCTATTTGATGAGAATAATGAGATAATTTTCTCCGGTAATGGATACAACATGGGATTGGGAGATCTTTTGCTGAGGAAGCTGAAGTAGAGTTTTAAGAAAAGTAAGCTTAATCTGATATTTTTTGAATGAAAATTAAAAAAGCCCTGAGTTAATCAGGGCTTATAAAACAGTAGTTCTTATTAGAATCTGATTCCTATGTCAAAACCTAAGAAATCAAAATCACCAGCTATTTCGTACTGAAGAGATAAATCTAATTTGAATTTTTCATTGATAGGCATCTGATATCCTATGCCGGGCGCAAATCCAAATTCTGTTTCTGAATCATCGCCTTTTACTGTAGCTCTATCATTTTTCCAGTCCCAATCATCATAATCATATTCATATTCCCATTCAACTGTAAACATATAAAGCCCTATCTCGAGAATACCATAAAGTCCATTATCTCCAAAAAGATACTTTGCTCCGGCTTTAATAGGAATGCATGACCATGAATAATCCATATCTTTCCATTCATCTTTAGGACTCCACATTAAATAACCAAGTGAACCGGTAGCGACTATTTGTTCATTTACTGGATATTCAGCCTGAGCTGTTATTCCAAAACCAATATTGGCCAAATCTCCAAAATCTCCCATCGGCACTGCAAGCTCTAAATTGCCGCCAAAATCAATTTTCTGTGCTGTTAACGTTGTTAACGCTACTGCCAGAACTGCAATCAAAAATAGACTTTTTTTCATAAACCCTCCTAAAATTTCCAACAATACTTTTCAATTCTGTTTGGCTGTCAATAAAAAGTTTTCGATTAAATACTTTCAGTTCTGAAATAACCCTAAGAAAACATTATCAGGCTGATTGCCATAATAATCATGCCGCAGATTAATCCGGTGATGGCGAGATGATGTTCTCCATATTCTTCGGCAGTGGGTAGAAGTTCATCTAATGATATGTACACCATAATTCCTGCCACCGCTGCGAAAACAACCCCAAAGGTAGTATCATTGAAAATTGAACTGAGAATAAAGTAGCCTACCAAAGCACCTACAGGCTCAGCCAGACCGGAGAGAAATGACCAGACAAAAGCTTTCTTTCTGCTCTTTGTGGCATAGAAAATGGGAGCCGATACTGCTAAACCCTCAGGTATATTGTGAATAGCAATAGCGACGGCAATACTGATACCAAGGGTTGGATTTTTCAAAGCGCTCATGAAAGTTGCCAAACCTTCAGGAAAATTGTGGATAGCAATTGCAATAGCCGAGAAAACTCCCATCCTCATGAGTTTTTTCTTTTCAACCATGGAGCTTTCTTTAATTTTCTCCAACACATTCATCTCATGTGGATTTTCATAAGATGGAATTAGTTTGTCTATCAGTCCTATTAAGAGCATTCCGGCAAAAAAGGATATAACTGTGACAATGTAGCCGGGTCTGTCTCCCAGTGAATCGATTAGGGATTCTTTGGCTTTAACGAAAATTTCTACCAGAGAAACATATATCATAACTCCGGCAGAGAATCCCAAAGATATTGTTAAAAATCTGGGATTGAATTTTTTCGACATGAGTCCAATTGCGCTACCAATGCCTGTAGAAAGACCGGCAAAAAGAGTCAAACTCAAAGCAAAAAGAATATTATTTTCCATTATTCTCCTTTGTTTCTGTGAACTGTTGTTTGAAGTATAAGAAATTTTGAAACATCATATTTCATCCACTATCTTCCTTAAATGCCACTCCAAAGAATTGGCATTAAACTGTAATTCATAATAATTTCTGAATTTGTCTGATACTGCAAAAAAGTGATACAAAACCGTACCTTCATGTTTTGCCCAGTATCCGTTTGTTCTGTGAACCTTGACAATTTCATTTTTCCATCTGAACCTGAGTGGTCTGACTTCATTTTTCTCAAAATAACAGACTACTTCAATGGGCGAGTTATAAAATTCCTGTCTCATTGTGCAGCTCAATTTCCGTAAGTTTTTTTTGAAGCATTTTTGCGTTTTTGACAGCTTTCCCTAAGTGACAATTGTTAAAGAAGATGTAGACCATTTCAGCTTCAGCAGTCAGATATTGGATTTTGTTCATCCACTCGTCAAGTTCTTCAGAAGTGTACAAATAATCATAACGCAGATCTCTCTGGTTTTTCCACCAGTTTGTTTTGTTTCTGCCATGGAAACGTAAGTAAGCGGTATCATTGAAAACTCTGACAATGGGAGGGATGAGTCCGGGTAATTGTGGTTCATCAACGCAGCAATAGCTGATTTTTTTCTCCTTCATTACGTTGGAAACTGAATAATTCAGCCAACTCTCATGACGAAATTCCCAGATTATGCGATAATCTGACAATTCGGTGGCAAGTTCTAAGATGAAAGCAAGATTTGCATTAGTGTATTTAAAATCAAATGGGAATTGAAACAAGATTCCTTTAATTTTTGCTGTGTTTTTTAATGCATCTCTGAAGGTTTTCAGGTCATTAAAAACAGCCGTTTTGTCTAGTTTTAGAGGATAGAAATGAGTCAGGCTTTTGTAAGCTTTTATGAAAAACGCAAACGTATCTGAAACCAATTCCTCCAGGTTTAAAAGATTTTCATTTTTTGGAATGCCGTAGTAACTAAAGTTAAGTTCAACCGTATCAAAGTATTTTTGATAATAATCAAGATACTCATTTTGTTTCAGATTTGCCGGATAAAAATCTCCTTTCCAGTCTGCAAAGGAATAACCTGATGTACCGATTCTAATCTTTTCTTTTAGGATCATTTTCCGTTGTCTTGAGCTCCAGGAGTTTATTGTAAACTTCCTGAACGTGATTTTTAACTTTTACATTTCTCCACTCGGCAGCAATTACTCTGTTCGGATTTATGATAAATGTAGATCTGATAACTCCAAAGTATTCTTTTCCGTAGAGTTTCTTCTTTCCCCAACAGCCGTAGGCTTCCAGAATGGAATGATTAGGGTCACTGATCAGTTCAATGCCAAGGCTATGTTTATTTATAAAATTCTCATGAGATTTTTGAGAATCAGGTGAGACTCCAAGGATGATTGCATCCTGCTCAATAAATTGATTCACCCGGCAGGTAAAGTCTACTGCTTCCAGAGTACACCCTGAAGTATTATCTTTTGGATAGAAATATAGAATTATCCATTTGTTTTTTAGTTCTCCGAATTCTTGTTTTTCTCCTATATGATTCAGGTAGGAAAAATCAGGAGCGGGTTCATTATGTATTGCTTGCTTTAGCATTTTTACCCCCTCTATGTTTATATGTTTGATATTTCTTTATGAGATTCCGGCGACAGGGTTGAAAACAAATTTTGACTGATGACTTTCGGCAGAAGTTTTACAGGCAAAGCTTGTGAGAAGAGGAATCCTTGAATCTCATCGTATTTCAGAATAGTTATCAGATCCAACTGTTCAGTCGTTTCAACTCCTTCCGCAATGATTTTTATACCCATGTCGAAAGCCATACTTCTGATTGCGGCAATTACTCTTCTTGTGAAGGGATCATTTACTGATTTCTGAATGAAAGAGAGATCAATTTTGATAAAGTCAATTTTCAATTTGGAAAATTGCTTGAATGAAAGAGAGCCTGTTCCAAAGTTATCTATGGCAATTCCAATTCCAATACTATTGAGATTCTTAATTATTCTGGCAGATTTTTCCAAATCATTGAAAAGGACCTCTTCTTTTAGTTCCAGAACAATCTTCTGAGGGGTGATTTCATTTCTTTCCAATAATTTCTTAATGTTGTTAAAAAGATTCGGGTGAAAAAACTCTTTCTCTGAGAAATTTATTGAAACTCTAAGAGGTCTTTTCAAATTTTTTTCGAGAACATCAATATCATGAGCAATTTCTTTAAGCATCCAGAAGTTGAGAGAGACAATTAAACCAGATTTCTGAAAGTAATCCATGAAGTATTCCGGCATTAATAGTCCTTTGCCGGGCAGATCCCATCTCAACAATGCTTCAAGCCCTACCACATCTCCCTTTTCAAGCTCAATTATCGGTTGATAAAACAGTTTAAATTCCTTGTTGAGTATTGCTTTGGTGAGTTGTCGTTCCAGATTGTGCTTTTCTTTAGTCTGTTTTTCTATCATTTTTGAATAAAATACGTAAGAATTTTTGCCGGAATTCTTTGCTTTATACATAGCAAAATCCGAGAAGTTCAGAAGTTCATCTCTTTCAGAACTATCAGAAGGATAGAGAGAAATTCCGATACTTGCACTAATGTTTATCGATTCTCCGGCAATCTCAAATGTATTTGACAATGACTGCAGTATTCTTCTGCAAATTACTGCACAGTCGTTTTCATCTTTGATTTCCTGTAGAATTACCGCAAACTCATCTCCACCTAACCTGGCAACAGTATCAAAATCTCTGATACATTTTTCCAGTCTGATTGCGACTTCCTTAAGGAGCATATCTCCAAGTTTATGACCGTATTTGTCATTAACTTTTTTGAATCCGTCCAGATCAATAAAGAGCATGCCAACGAAATGATTGAATCTTCTGCCATGAGCAATAGCTACTTTCAATCTGTCATAAAAAAGATTACGATTGGGGAGATTGGTTAAGTTGTCTCTGTGAGCGAGATGTTCCAGTTTTTCCATCAATTTTTTACGATCAGAAATATCAAGCTGAGTTCCTACAATTCTCAATGGTTCTCCTACGGAATTCCACTCAGCGACTCCTTTGTAAAGAACCCATTTTTCGGTAGAGTCTTTTGGTTGCATTCGGAACTCTAACTCAAATTTTTCAGTTTTTTTATTCAGATAATCTTTCATGGTCTGTTCGAAAGCAAGAATATCCTCAGGATGGACAAGCTCATAAAGGCTCTCTATGTCTTTTATCTCATCATTTTTAATTCCAAGAGTGTTTCTCCAAAGTTCAGTATTCTTGAATTTATTCTCTTCAATGTTCCATTCCCAGATACCGTCATTTGTGCTCAACGAAATAAGTTTCCAGGTTTCCTGCTGTTCAGTCAGCTGTTGTTTTTGTTTTGCCGAATCATTCTCTAAGTCGTTGATTTTTTTTCTCAGGGAATCTTCATTTTTTTTTAAGTTTAGTAAAACATTAGTCTGAGCAGCAAATTCATTAATTTCAAACGGTTTATTAAGGAATGCTTCTGCTCCTGCTTCAAAAGCTTTTACTTTTGCTTTTTTACTGGAGGTGGTACCTGTAATGATTATAACAGGAATTATGGAGGTGAGGGGATTGGCTTTTAGTTCACGACACACTTTTGTTCCGCTTAGTTTTTGCAAATGAAGATCAAGAAGGATCAAATCAGGTTTTAGTTCTTCAGCCTTAGCTACATAATCCTCGGCATTGCTTATAATATTTACAATGCTATCAGGATGTATGGTCTCCAGTATTTCCTGAGTAATTTTGCAATTTGATATATCATCATCAATTATAAGAAATTGTGCCATATTTCCCCAATTTTTTTTTAACATAAAAGCGACAATATAGTTTTTTAGTCAAGCTGTAAATATTCCTTTACTAAAAAGCCATTAGTTTTTTTTGGGAATGGAAAATGATATTTAAAAATTGAGAAAAGATTAAAAAGTTGGAGTTAATATGGAAAGAATTGAATTATTGAAAAAACTTGTTTTGACAGCAGGGATTTCAGGATATGAAACTCAGGTTGCAAACATTATGAAATCTGAACTGACAGGAATAGACAACTGCAGTAAAGATAATCTGGGATCTATAGCTTTTGAACTGGAAGGAGAAAAAAAGAAGCCCCGTGTACTTGTGGTGGGTCACATGGATGAGATTGGCTTTATTGTTCAGGATATTTTACCAAGTGGACTAATAAAAATTCAACCTATCGGAGGATGGAATCCTAATACATTGATGTCTTCTCCAATGGCAATTATAAATAGTAAAAACGAACGAATTCATGCTGTAATTGCAGCTATTCCAGTTCATTATTTAAAAGGTTCAGACTCAAAAGCCATAGAAGTGAGTGATCTTTTTCTGGATGCAGGAGCATGTTCAGATAATGAATTAAAAGAAATGTTTGGAATAAATATTGGTGATCCAATCGTACCTGTTTGCAGTTACAACTACAATGAAAAAACAAGAATTATGACGGCAAAAGCTTTTGATGATAGAGTTGGGATAGCTGTAGCAATTGAAACAGCAAAACACTTTCAAAAAAATCCTCATCCCAACACCCTGATTTGCGCAGGCTCTGTTCAGGAAGAAGTTGGTACTCGTGGAGCTCAGACATTGGCAAGGCTCACAAAACCTGATTTAGCCATAATCATCGAAGGAGCTCCGGCGGATGATTTTCCGGGAAAATCGGGCAATTCTCAAACTATTATGGGAAAGGGAGCTCATGTCAGAGTTTATGATCCTACGATTATTGTGAAAAAAGAATTAAAAGATTTTGTTTTTGACATAGCAAACAAATATTCAATTCCAATTCAACCTGCCGTCAGAACCGGAGGCGGAACAGATGCGAGAGTTATACACTTATCAGATATCGGAATTCCCAGCATTGTGTTTGGCGTTCCGGTCAGATATGCTCATAGTCATAATGGTATGATGAGTATGGACGACTTTGATAGTTTATTATCTCTGACATTGAGAGTAATTGAAAATCTGACTCCGAATATAGCAAAAAAAATCAATTCATAGCTGGTGGAAAGTGAAAAAACAACCTATTGGTATTTTTGACTCCGGGGTTGGTGGATTAACTGTTTTCAGAGAAATCAGAAATCTGTTTCCTTATGAGGATATAGTATATTTTGGTGATACGGCAAGAGTACCTTATGGACCGAAATCAAAACGAACCATAATTGATTACTCTTTACAGAATGCCCGATTTCTTTTGCAATCTGATGTAAAGATAATTATTATTGCCTGTAATACATCTTCAGCATATGCTCTGGAAGTATTAAAAGAGAATCTGCATGTTCCGGTAATAGGAGTGATAACTCCCGGAGCTGAGACTGCCTTAAAACAAACTGAATCATTAAGAATTGGAATTATAGGAACTGAAGGAACAATAAAGAGCGAAGCTTATGAGACAGCAATTCGCAGACTAAACAAGGATGCATTTATTTTCAGCAAAGCGTGCCCTCTCTTTGTTTCTTTAGTGGAAGAAGGGTGGGAGAATCATCATGTGGCAAAGGATATTGCTATTGAATATCTATCAGATTTCTCCAGAAAGAACATTGATACACTAGTTCTGGGGTGTACTCATTATCCGATACTTAAACAAGTTATTGGAGAGGTTATCGGGGAGAAAATAACTTTAGTTGATAGTGCCGAAGCTATTTCACAATATCTTAAGTCTGACTTGCCTTCTCCTCAAACAGAAGGAGTAGGTAAAAATTGGTTCTATGTCAGCGATAATGAAGATAAGTTCAGGCAAATTGCTTCCAGAATTCTGGAGAGTAATATAAATGAATTGTGTCGTGTGAAATTAGGTGAAACATGGTATATTGATGCGAAAAATTGTAATTGATTTGAGCTCAGGGAATAGTAAATCTTGGCAAGCTACAGTCACTTGATAAATTAACAGAAACGAAATTGAGGATGAATGCCATTATTTAAAAAGATTAAAGGACAGGATAAAGCAGTTGGAATAATCAGACATGCAATTGAGAATAGCAAAGTCGCTTCTACACATCTGTTTTATGGACCGGATGGAGTAGGAAAGTTTACAACAGCTCTTTATTTTGGAATGGCTATGAACTGTGATGCCCATATCAGTGTAAGACCATGTGGGATGTGTAATTCATGCAGAAAATTTATATCTATGATGCACCCTGATTTTGTTTACATCTTTCCAACCCCGAATCTGAAAATGACTGAAGAAGGTGAGATTACTGAAAAGAAATTTCTTACTGAGTTTGAAGACTACAAAAAGAACAAGACAGAACATCCTTGGCGTGAGTTTAAATTTTCAGCTAATACTGAGATCAGAATTAATGATATTCGAATGCTTCAACACAGAATTAATATGGGAACAGTTGAGGCCAGATGTCGATTTATGTTGATTGAACACGCTGACAGGATGAACGAAAAAGCAGCTAATGCATTTCTAAAAACTCTGGAAGAACCCCCGGAAAACTCACTGATAATTCTTACGACTACTAAACCAAATTCATTGTTGCCCACAATTCTCTCCCGATGTCAGAAAGTACAATTTCTTCCGCTTCCAAGAGGAATTATAGAAACTTACCTGGAGGAAAATGATTTTGTAGAAAAACTGGAAGCCAAAATTTTTAGCAGAATAGCCAATGGGAATATTGAGAAAGCAATTAATCTGGCTGAAGAGAAAACGCTGGAATCAAGAAAGGAAATGCTGGATTTTCTAAATATGATTTTGGAAGGAGATGAAATCTCCATCATCGAATTTGTCGATAATTTCAGAGGCAGTAAATCCGGGACATTTATGGAAAGATTTATTTCGCACTTAATCATTTGGTTCAGTGATGTCGCAATATATGCTTCAGATTATCAGGATATTATCAACATGGATCAAACTGAACTTCTTGAACGTTTTTATTCATTAAGCGTCAGTTGTATCGATCGATTCAATGAACTAATCGGATTCTTGGAAGAAATGAAATATAAACTTGGTAACAATGTAACTCCTCAGTTGGTGATAATAGAAATTTATAACAGGATAAAAGCATGTAT
>JAQVBK010000394.1 GCA_028690365.1 Candidatus Cloacimonadota bacterium | reverse complement strand
GGCTAAAACCGGAAGCAAAAACATTAAACAGGCTTTGAATAAAAGTCAGGAAATTGCCACTGCAGTTGCCACTATTAACTCTATGCTCATCGAACTGGATAGGCTGTCAGAAGAAGGCCTGGATAATATTGAAAATATCGAGAAAAGTATCAGTGAGACCGCATCTACTGCTGAAGAGAATGCCGCAAGCAGTGAAGAGACCTCTGCTGCTATCGAGGAACAGACAGCTGCCATGCAGCAGGTAAGTACCTCGGTACAGAATGTTAGCGAGATTGCTCAGAAAACAGTCGATGTCCTCTTGGAAAACTTCAAAGTTTCGGGGGAACAGACAAACAATCAAACCTCCTCTAAGAAGCTTCTAAATTTCGATATAAAGGAAAATTTAAAGAGATACTAAACAGTCTGATCCAGATCTGTTCGAATCCGGAGCTAATTGAATCAAGGCAATTTCAATTAGCTCCATTTTTCAGGTGATATATATGAGCTATCATAGTCAAACTGTAAATGTGGATGATACTATTCAGGTAATTGTCTTCAATCTCGGCGAAGAAATATATGGAGTTGAAATTTCCCAGATAAAGGAGATTATTCTGCCAACTCAAATTACTCGAATTCCAAACGTACCTGATTTTGTAGAAGGGGTCTTAAATCTCAGGGGTCAAATTGCAGTTATTATAAATCTCAGAAAAAGGCTTGGGAAAGAACCGGAAAAGAACGATGAAAATACCAGGATTATTGTTGTTGAATACAATAATGCCACCATAGGAATGATGGTTGACAGCGTTAGTGAAGTTAAATATCTGTCCTCCAAAAATATCGAAGAAATTCCCCGGTTTTTAGCTTTATCAGATGAATCAAAGTTTTTAAAAGGAGTTGGGAAACTTGAAGATGGACTTCTAACCTTAATAGACCTTAAAGAGTTATTCAGTGAAGAAGAACTGAATGAAATTAATGGATGAATGATAAAGTCTACCTTCGAATTCCTGTGAAAATTCATTATGTGGGGTGGGCGGATGCATTATTTGTAGTAATCGATAGCAGCTTGATCATAGATAAGCAAAAGATTCCCTTTGGGGAAATAAAAGATCTGGAATATATTGATGTGGATAGGGTTAACGGCATCCTGATTAAAAATGGTTTATCAATAACCCTACTCCTCTAAATATTCATCAGCGGTTGTTCAGATCTGTTGCATTTACTTTGGCATTGTCAGATTAATTTATTTTGAATATCCGCTTTCTTCTCATTCACTATTCTCTCCATCAATTTTAATTATTTTTTGATTTTTTTCTTTTGCGGATAAACTGAAGTGGTAAGGTTGTTTTTTCCTCAAGCCGTGAATAAATTGATCAATCATTGTCTGAAACTAACTTATTCGACATGTTTCTGTAATTTTTTTCTGAACACCAATTGTTTACCAAATTAAATATCACTAAATTTCTCTTTTGTATTGTCCTTGTTGACTATTTTACAAATTTTGTATGTGACTTTTTATGGTGAGATCAAAATACCAGTTTTTTTGAAGACATCTGCAGAAAGTGGGTTTTTTATCCAATCTAAATAAAAAATTATTTTAACAGTCTTTGGTGTGCTAGCTGGGTAAAATATTTCTTTTTTTTCACCTATAAATTTAAATACTTCCTCTAATTATAATCATAGTTATTATATAAATCATCAGGGGATTGATTTAATATGTCTTCTATAGGTCATGATTTAGAAACACAAAAACAGAAGGACTCTTCAAAAAATTTAACTGGCGATGACGCTCAAAATGCGAAAGAGATCAGCTCGCTAATAGATAGCCTTCCAGTAACTGTTTTCAGAGTCTTGAATGATTCTTCCTGGTCTATACAGTACATCGGTAAAAGTGTGGAGAAACTAACCGGTTATTCTAAAATGGATTTCATTTCACAAAAATTCTCGTGGTCTGATATTATCCTTCCAGAGGATGTTTCCCTTATCGATAAAACTACACACAAAGCGATAAAAAACAAAACTCCTTATCAGGTTGAATACCGAATCAAAAAAGTAGATGGTAGTATAGCATTTGTTCAGGAACAAGCTCATCCGGTGAAAGATGATACTGGAAACGTCGCTTATATTGACGGAGTATTCTTAGATGTAACTATGCATGTAAAACAGAGAGAAGAATCTCAAAGAGCGATTGTTAGCAGCATACCCAAGCCATCGCTTGCATTTTATACAGATGATTCCGGAAAAATAAAGTATATTAATGATTATTTTGTGGAAATTTGCAGGCTCAGGAGTGCGAATGAAGCAATCGGGATATCGCCTTTCGAATTAATGGAGAGCAGTGCTAAAAAATCACTTGCTGAAACGGTTCTGGAATCTGGAGAGGGGGTTTATAATCTTGAACGGGCACTTAAACTTAAGGCTCAGGACAAACCGCTATTTACCGTAACTTCCTCTGTACCAGTAAAAGATGAAGCTGGCATTATTGTTGGCACTCTAACAGTCATAACTGATATGACAGAGATGAAAGAGAAAGAAAAGGAAGTTGAGGATCTCTTAAATTACACCAACGTTTGTCTGAAAGATCTTGGAAAGGGTATCAGAGCAATTGGTGAGGGGGATCTTGATATTCATCTGGAGAAGATTAAGGACGATGACTTTGGTAAGACTTTTGACGAATTCAATAAGCTTGTTCTTAATCTGAAATCGATTATTGAAAATATCCTGGCAAACATGCTCACAACCCTGGAAGATGCTCAGCAGTCTGAAGAAGCGGTTGGCCAGATGAATATGGGCATGCAGCAAATTTCAACGGCTTCCGAACAGATCGCAACCGGTTCCGAGAACCTTTCGAGGCATGCTGGCACAGCAGCTTCGGATATAAAAGCTTCTGAAGTAATTTTCA
>JAQVBK010000393.1 GCA_028690365.1 Candidatus Cloacimonadota bacterium | reverse complement strand
AATGTCAAATGCAATAACCTCATATTTTTACATTGATTTAGAACATTGTAAAATAAGTCGGGTTCGATTTCGCTTACTTTGTTATCATGGGGGATATAACAATGTACGCATCTTTCGTTGCACTTACTTGTAATTTCAATGTGTAAACTTGTAAGCTGAGGTCTGCCTTTAAAGTATTCTTTGAAAAAATCCTGAGTGGACTTTTCAGGATGCATAAGAGACGGAGAAAGATCTTTTTTTAATATTTCGGGTTCTAATATATTGTAAGAAAACCTTGTGTCTTTCTCATCGCACACCTGCGGTGTTTCGCCTGATACAATAAATCCATCCCGCTCAAGCATGCAATAGAATTCTCTGGCATCGTTCTTTACTATTCTTCTGTCAACATCTTTAAAAAGGAACTTTATTTTTTTTGCAAGCTCATCTATTGATTGTGCTTTTCTACCTAAAACAGACAAAAATGCTGCCCCGCTTTCTGATAGGATTTTTTCGCCGAATTCGTCTCCATCATATCCTTCTTTTTTATATCCGAAATTCCTATTGTCCGTAATATATCCGAAGGACACATAGTTTCTGAATATGACATTGGATTTTAGTTTGAAAAACATAAAATATCTCCTCCCTTGAAGTAATTCAGGCGACATGCTTCATTAGTAAAACATTGTCGCCTGAATAAGGTGTTAATTAATGTTTGCCTCTTGGCTTTGGTGGGTTACAGGGCCTTCCACTCGGTCTGCTGTCTGGATTGCAATTGGCCATTTTTACTGTACTTTGTGCCAAGACTTTAGGTTTTGTGTAAATCATTTTTTCACCTCCTTTCTATTGAATTAAACTAAAGTAGATAATATAATTGAATAATAATTGCAAGTACCTTTAAATCTTTGTCATCAAATGGTTCAAATTTGTCTGGCTATACATACGATTTCCATATCTCTATTTGGAAAAAACGTTCAAACTGACCACCCTCTGCCGGTAGAAACTGATCACCTTTCGCCGGAGCAAATTGACCACATCGGGGTCCTCATTATTCCTCGCAGTAGTAGTTTTTGTTTTGTTTTTTCTTTTCAGACATCCTTCTGCCGGTGGCCAAATCAGGAAGATTTTCAATGAACTCAGACTTACGTTTAAATTTAAACAAAGTATATTGAATTAGGAATAACGATAATACCAAATGACAATTTTCAATCCTGGTCGATTCTGGTGAGTTCTGGGACATTTGATAAGAGGCTTTGTCCTGGTGTTAGAATGATTTAGATAGCTTGCCACAACTCACCAGAATCCTTAATT
This sequence comes from Candidatus Cloacimonadota bacterium, assembly GCA_028690365.1. Classification (GTDB taxonomy): domain Bacteria; phylum Cloacimonadota; class Cloacimonadia; order Cloacimonadales; family JAQVBK01; genus JAQVBK01. The sequence goes on along the minus strand of JAQVBK010000393.1, from coordinate 1,601 downwards.
ATTAAGAATGGCATTATTAGGCACTTTCCACGAGTTGCCATAGATTAGCCTTACTGAAGTTCTATAAAACAATGGATAACCACGATTTCAATAATCAACTCAGATGTAAACGCATCCGTTTAATTGAAATGCCTGATGATCCCAATCCAATTCAAAGTGGGACAGAAGGAACCATCCTCTTTGTTGATGATGCAGGAACAATTCATGTCCTATGGGATGATGGAAGAACATTAGGAGTGATAAAGGGAGTTGATAATTACGAGATTTTATAGTCAAATGTCGGTGTGAATCTACACCAAGTTTCAGTAGATCAAGACAAGCACTTTGTCAAAATTCAGGTCTTTAATTTTAGCACATCAATATCTAGCTCTAAACCCAACTGATCGAGAATTAAGATTATCGAACCCCTTTTCATCTAGGTTATATATCTCCGAAACTGTCATAGGTTTTCTAATTGAATCGTTTTTACCAATCTGCCTGGCAAGCGAATTTGCTTTATCGATTTCAAGTTCCTTTAATTCATAACGTGCAAGCAGTCTTCCTTTCCGGAGAATTGCATCATCGATTTTCTTCAGACATGAATTGAAAGTGCAAATTACATTGATTGACAAAGCATCTGAAAGCAGACCATCACTAAGATTAAGAAGATTTGAAAGAGCTGAAACATTGCTGATTCCATTATCACGGGAAACCAGCAAGCTTTCGCAGTCTTCGAGGATCAGGACTGAGTTTGGATGACTTGAAATAAATGGCAGGAAATCAGGAGAACTTATTGCCTCTATCAAATTAAGCGGGAAATAAATAAATTTCCTTTCAACACTGCTGATCAGATGACGGAGGTAATATGTTTTGCCCGTTCCATATAGTCCATGAAGCAACACAAGACCATTTTTATTTTCTGTCATTAATGAACCACTGATCAATTTATGAATGTCCCGGAAGTCATCATTGTAATGTGTTTCAAGATCAATTTTATAGGGTTTGATCTCGAAATCAGTCATTTCCAGGAACCCCATTGAATTCTGTATCATGTGAAACCTGCTTGTCTTTTTTGTGTCGATTTTGAATTCAGATATCCTTTGGAGAACTTCGTTTCTCTCGGCTTCAGAAATACAAGTGCCATATATAAGATCCGTTCTGGTTTGAGTAATCAAAACCATAAAGCCGTATTTTACTATTAAAAGGGCTCTTGATTTATCTTCATCAGCCTTAAATATATCAGTCTCCGCCTTGTCTGTTTTGATGATTTTGCAGGATTCAAGAGAGTAGTGTTTTATCAGGTCTTCTGTCAATTCCTGCACTTTTACTCTATGACAGACCGAATACCTTGAAAAATATTCACCGAAGAGATGAATAAATAATTTCCCATAATGAAGGCGATCGCAATCTTCACTGCCAAAAAGATCATAGTTTTTTCTTGAATTAAGCTTAACTCCAAAATTATTCGTCAATGGTTTCATTTAATTGATGCTTTCTGTGTCTGATACAAAATTACAATACAGCTACCGCATATTATTGAAAATGCATAATTATATTTTTTAAGACCATTATCAAAGGCCCATTTAATGCCGAAATCCGAAAAAGGATTACATTTCTTCTTG
>JAQVBK010000392.1 GCA_028690365.1 Candidatus Cloacimonadota bacterium | reverse complement strand
GTTATTTATTGAATTAAAAATAAGATGGTGCTTTTTGTGTAGCAGGGAATAAAAATGAAAGATTTTCAGGTAAGTGAATTTACGTGAAATGTTACTGTTTGGATGTCAATTGTTGACTACTGAATATGGTACCCTGGATTTGCATAGAATCAATATCTCTGATTGACAATAGTATGAAAGGGAAGGTTGAAAAAATTCTTGATAAGTTCTCTACAAGTCACTCCATCCCAATTCGGGTAAACCCTGAATGGTATTATCGGTGAGGAGGAAGGAATCAATGCTGATTAAAGGAGAAGGAAACCTGTTGAATGCAGAAGCCGAAGCACTCGTCAATACCGTCAATACAGTCGGAGTTATGGGAAAAGGAGTCGCTTTACAATTTAAGCGGGCCTTTCCTGAAATGTTTAAACAATATTACAGTGCTTGTAAAGAAGGAAGAGTAATTCCTGGAAAAATGTTTGTTTACGAAGTTAAGGGACTGGATAATCCTACCTTGATTATTAATTTTCCTACTAAACGACATTGGAAGGAAAACTCAAGAATTGAAGACATTTCAGAGGGATTACGTAATCTGAAAAAAGTAATCGATGAAAGAAATATTAAATCAATAGCACTACCTCCATTGGGTTGTGGGTTGGGTGGATTAAACTGGAGTGATGTTTTTCCTATGATAGAAAACACATTTCAGGATAGACCGGATTTGAAGGTTATTGTTTACCCGCCAGCAACCTCAACTGAATCTTTCTCCTCGGTTGTAAGAACTCCTAAGCCCACATTATCATGGATCAAATCGGCAATTATTAAAATATGCGACAGATATGCAAGATTAGATTATAATTTAACAAACATTGAAATTCAGAAATTATTATATTTTTATCAGGAGTCTGGAGAAGAGTTAAAATTGAAATTTGGTAAACAATATTACGGGCCATATGCTGATAATCTACATCATGCTCTAATAGATTTAGACGGGCACTACCTCACTGGATTATCAACAGGATCGAACGCTCCAACAACGAAAATTAAAATCAATCCAGAAATTTTGGATGAAGTTAATCAATATATTGAAAAAAATAAGAACACACACCCCGCCAGTGAAAAGCGAATGAATGATGTAATAAGTCTCATTCGAGGTTTTGAAACTCCTTATGGACTTGAATTATTATCTACTGTTCATTGGATTTGCGTTAAAGAAAAAAACCGGATTACATCACTTGAAGATGTAATAAAAGCAGTTCAGGAATGGAATCCACGTAAAAAAACAATTATGAAGCCGAAACATATAGAAATTGCATTGAGGCGCTTACAAAGTGAAGGGTGGATTCAATTACCGAATAAGTGAGAATTATTGACCCATTTATAAAAAGAAAGTGTAAATGCCCTATTCGCGCATGAACTAAAAACGAGTAGTTTACCCTAACTCCTTAACTCAGGCCCTTAAGATTATTCAAATAAATCAGACTCGATAATATCTTCTATTGTTTCGATATCCTGGATCTTAAATACTCCAACCATTTTTTTTATCTCATAAGGTTCTTCAATTGTGAGTTCCACTTCATCACCATCATGTAGATTTACTGGATCAAGGGGTTGAAAGACATTGTTTATAAATATTGCCTTTACCATTATATGACCTATAAGAAATTTTTACCTTTGAAATAGGATAATCGTAATCTATTGCTTGTGTGAAAGATACATTTTCTCTCATCTTTTTAACATAAAGATAGGGCCATTGAGTTCTATCTCCCCGGAAGACGGGTAGGTAATCCCGGAGAGGATCTTGAGCAGGGTTGACTTACCGGCACCGTTCCGCCCGATGATACCTACTACTTCACCTTGGAATAGACATCAAACGTAACATCTATGGGCATAGAATGCCGCCAGGGTACTGGTCCGGGAGGAGAGCCATCTGCCCGGATGAAGAACGGCATTGGTGATTGACTCGGTCAAACGTGAGTTTTTTTCTTTCGGCCCACCTATCTTGTAGGATTTACTCAGGTTCCGGACCAAGATGGTTGAAGTGTCAGAGGAGTAAGTCATGAGTATCTGAATAATCCATTATGGGTGCTATTGTGATAGCCATGGAACTCTATTGAAATCACGGTCGTTTGAAACAATATTGGTCAGACTATTCAAATTCATCAGATTCAGCAAGTTCCTCAATCAACTTCGCATCGTTTATTGTTAAAGAGCCACAAAACCTATCAACACCAGACTCTTTGTCGATTATCAGCATTTAAGCGACTTTTTCTGACAATAAATTTTTCCTCAATAATTGACAGTTTCTCAATTCGATATGCTTTGTTTTTTTATTTATTTCAATTACGTTTCAATCTTAAAATACGTAATCCAACAACAGTATTGTATACACAAATCCCAACTATATTCGCTTATATTTTTTATGAGCTTGTTCAATAGTCAAAACATCTAAAATTCTGACGCAACTAGGGAATACAGTAAAGAATGCAGTATATGAATGAGCGATGTGCATCCTGCAGATTCCATCCCGTAATAACTCAACATCCCGTGCCTCTGTAGGTTCTTCAAGTTGAACAAGATGTTCCTTAATTATTCTTCTATCTTTTTCAGGAAGGCTGTTGATATATTCCAGAACCTTTCGTTCAATCTCGATTTTCAGTTTCTACCACCTTTTTCCTGATTTGATTATACTCTCCGTCAGTATCCAGGCTTATGAAATCTCCATCTTTTGCAAGATTTTTTAAATAGGAAAGATAATCATTTCTTTTTCGTTCCTGCAATAATCGTGCAACAACATCTCCAAATCTCTCACCGGGTCGTTTCATCAGGATAAGTTCCTGCTTTGTCTCCAATGTTACGAGAATCTTTTCAGTGGGTCTGGTTTCAGTCTTCATCTTATTCATGTCTACATAACAC
>JAQVBK010000391.1 GCA_028690365.1 Candidatus Cloacimonadota bacterium | reverse complement strand
CAAACTGATATTGAAGATAAAAATAAAGCAATACAGAAAAAATTCTTTGAATGGGTTATTAGTAATATCCCTAATATTATTTTGTTCAGTTCTTTCGAAGACCAGTTCCCTTCAGAAATCGATCTAAATCGCGCACAAAAGAACGAATTTATAAAGGATTTATCTCTTATAAGCAATTTTAATTTGAATCTCGTCAGGTCTGAGGATCATGCAGTACAGTTACAACACCGAGAGCAGATCAATATCGAAATAAAAAATGCTTATAGGCAGTACTGGACTCAGGATGCGGCCAACCTGCACATAGACTGGAATGAGAATACCTTATTTTTCTACATTAAAGAAGGTCAAAAGTATTTCAAACCTGAAATGAGAAGCAAAGGAAGGCAGTGGCATCTTGCTTTCTATGTAAAGGTCACAGCTCGTTCTGTAGAAAACCGTTCAAATGTTCTTCTCATTGATGAACCTGGTCTGTACCTTCATCCAAAAGCACAGAAGGATATCCTGAAGAAACTCGATGATTCTGCAAAAGACACTCAAATAATTTTCACTACCCATTCTCCATACCTGATAGATGTTGACAAACTTCAAAGAATAAGACTGGTATCGAGAGACAAAAGTGGGACAAAGATCTCTAACAAAATCAACAAGAACGCTAAAAACGAAACATTAACTCCTATAATTACCGCAATTGGAATGGATCTTTCCATGGGGTTAAATTTTGTAAAAAATAACAATGTCCTTGTTGAAGGGATCTCTGATTACTATTATCTTTCCGCCTTTAAAGAGATTCTCGGTTTTAATTTTGAAGATGATGTTCATTTCATACCCTGTGCAGGAGCTGATAAGTTCAGGATATTAATTCCTTTCATTATTGGCTGGGAGCTTAAATCCTGTGTGGTTTTGGATAATGACCAAAAAGGAAGAGACACTAAAAAATATTTATTAGACAGTTTTGGAGACGAGGAAGTAAAAACAGTTTTAGTCTCAAGAGATAAAGACAAACAGATAGAAGATCTGTTTAGTGAAGAGGACTTCACAAAATATGTAATTTTAGATGAGTCCATAAAACCCACAAAAAAGAACCATAATAAAAATTCTCAAATTCTTGAAAATAACAAGAACAAATACCACAAAGAATCCGTTTCTAAGCAATTTTATAATGATAGGAAGAAAATCAAAGCTTCACTATCCGAAGAAACCCGAAAGCAATTTGAGAACCTTTTTATTGAAATTAACAATTCACTCTTTAAGTAAGCTTCAGATCACATGCATACTCACTTGATTTAAAAATATATCAGATCCTATAGACAGAGGGCCCTAATATGGAAAATTATGACTTAGACGAGTTGGACAACAAACTCTCCAATTCTTTTCCAGGTAGAATTGTTAAAAAAGACCTTGTCCATCAAATGAAGAGTGGAATTAATGTCCCCGTCTATGTTCTTGAATACCTTCTTGGGAAATACTGCTCTTCGACTGATAAAAAGATTGTAGACGAAGGCCTTGAGTACGTTAAAGAAATGCTTTCCAAACATTATTGCCGCCCTGATGAAAGTGAAAAAATAAAATCATACATAAGGGAAAAGGGAAAGTATAAGGTAATCGACAAAATCAAAGTGAGGCTTGTAGAATCAGAAAATCAGTATTGGGGAACTCTTTCAAATCTGGGGATTAATTACGTAAACATCGACGAAGATTACATAAAAAAGTATGAAAAACTGCTGGAAGGGGGTATATGGGCTTTAATTGATGTCGGTTATAATGATGAAATATACCATAAAGGCAAGCACAGGCCTTTCTTCATCAAAAATTTAAAACCCATACAGTCCGCAACCATAAACATTGATGAAATCCGAGAGAAGAGAAAGGATTTTACACGAGATGAGTGGCTAAGCCTTGTATTGAGAAGTGTCGGGGTTGAAGCACTTCATGAAGACATGACTCCTCGCCAGAGACTTCTGATGATATTGAGACTGCTACCTCTGGTTGAAAATAATTATAATCTGATAGAGCTTGGCCCCAGAGGGACGGGTAAAAGTTTCGTTTTCAGGGAAATGACTCCCTTTGCTATCCTGATTTCAGGTGGTAAAACAACGGTCTCAAATCTATTTATGCACATGGGGACTGGAAGGGTTGGACTCGTAGGATTCTGGGACGTTATCGCTTTTGACGAAGTTGCAGGAATGCGATTTACGGATGCGGAAACAGTCCAAATATTAAGGGACTACATGGAACTCGGAAGTTTTTCGAGAGGAAAAGAGGAAATCTCAGCAACAGCTTCTCTTGTCTTTAATGGAAACATAGATGACATTGAAAAAACCCTTGAATATGGCCATTTATTTTCACCTCTTCCTCTTGAGATGCAAAACTCCGCATTTCTTGAAAGATTGCACTGTTATGTTCCAGGTTGGGAGTTGAATAAGCTTAATGCTGATTATTTTACAGATCACTACGTATTCATTGTAGATTATCTTTCAGAAATATTCAGAGAATCAAAGAAATATAATTTCCTCGGGGCAATTGATGATTACTTTGAATTAGGAAAGAAAATGAGCGCCCGAGATGTGAGAGCGGTTCGAAAAACAGTTGCCGGTATAGTAAAGATTCTTCACCCTGATGGCAATTACATAAAAGAAGAGTTAAGAGAATACCTCGAGCTTGCAATTGAGACGAGATATCGTGTAATCGAGCAACTCAAAAAAATTGGTGGATCAGAATACTGGAGTATCCATCACTCATATATTGATAGGGAATCCTCGATTGAAGAGTTCGTTGAAGTCCCAGAAATTGTTAAGTTCAGAAGCCGGACAGCAGTGCTTGGAGAACCAAAAGTGGGACGGATTTATGGACTTGCAGCGACCGGATTTGGC
>JAQVBK010000390.1 GCA_028690365.1 Candidatus Cloacimonadota bacterium | reverse complement strand
GGATATGAGGTATACTCTTCTCCTTCAATAATAAACGAACTTATGTGGTCATCTCCCATCCATATATCCTTCAGGAGAAGGTCGATATCTTCAAGGGTTGCATCTGGGAGAGAGGAAAGATACATCAAGTATTCAGGGTGGCTTTCAGCGGTAACCTCTATCAGATAAGCAGAAGGTTTTGGAGATTTCTTTTTCTTGTGTGATATCAGATGTATCTCAGCAGATTTTCTGGAGATATCTTTTCTGCATACGAGACATTGTCCGGGTGATGAAGGTAAGAGCGTCATTCAGTCAGGATACTGATTGAATCTCACAGTTAAAAAACCATGCACACCTACGAGACTGTCAATCTGTTCCAACGAATAGTAACAATCAATGACCAATATTTACCTCTACCAGTTTTTTTTAAAAACGGGAATTTCGTATTTATTTTAGTTAATCCTAGTAACCCATCAAAAGTAGAGAGATGATCTCGTGTAATCCGAATTAACATTGAATTCTTCACACCACTTGAAACATACAATACAGAAAAAAGGTGAAATATCCCCATTATCCATGAAGTATTAATACTGACATAATCCTACGGAAAGGATCATAATGAACAGAGTGATTCAGAAATGCACATTATTTTTCACTTGAAACCGACAAACCTTCATAATAGGTTTAACTCCTAAAAGATTATTGAAAGAGAATTTTTAACTTGAGAAGGAGGTTGATTGAATTATTCCAAATAATAAAATAGATATGTATACCTGAAAGAAAAAGAAAGGGTTTAAATTAATAGTGAAGGTGACATTCTCATCATTCCAATATGAATATTCGAAAAATATTCTTTAGAGCATGATTATTCTGTGGATATTTGGGCGTCTCCATTCTTTTAACTTTGGTATTTACGGTATATCGTTTTCCTATGACCTGCTTCAATTACCAGAAGCATCAGTTTATTATCAAAAATCTCAAGGATGGCCCGATATTCTCCAGTCCTCAATGAATACAAGCCCTTTGCCCTCCCTTTGAGGGGTCCAAGTTTCTCCCGAGGATTTTCAAGTAGTTCAAGTTCTGCAAAAGCAACCTCAAGAGATCTCCGGGCAAATTTCGGAAGCTGTGCTAAGTCACGTTCTGCTCCTTTTGAGATGAGTAACGTGAACTTACTCAAATGAATCTCCTAGATCTGCCATCACTTCTTTCAGTGTCTTGCATCTTCCAGCCCTGAAATCTTCTCTCGCTTCTGCAATCCTTTGAAGAGTCTCCTCGCTGAGCGGTTCATCATCAATGTCACAGGCAATTTCAAGAAGTTCAGCAATAACCCGGTCATCAGTCATATCAGAAGAGCCTCGGAATGCAATCAACTTTTCATATGTTGAATCGCTTAGGGATACCGTGACTGTCATACAAGTGTATTGTTTTTATGGAAAATATGCATTCCCGTGAGAGGTGAGCATGATACTCATTACTCTCAAATTCGAACAGGAATGAAAAGAGGCAGAGAAAATGGTTCAATCATGAATAAAAACCAGGATCATATGATATGAACAGGTATGTATGCATAAATTACGGGAGTTTATTATTTCTTACGGTAGACATTATCTGAACTCCTTTCTCAACATCAGGAATGATCACCCTGATTTATCAATATCCTGAATACCGGAAACAACATACCTCTATATATGAGCCAGTCAACACCATCCTGGCGGGCTATTAAAACAAGTCTGGCCGGAATGGATGCTAATTCCCTCATATCTCTCATTCATGATCTCTATGCCCTGAATAAGGAGAACAAAGAGTATTTGCAGGGAAGAGTAGGTGGGGAAGCAGCATATGCCAGTCTTCGTGAAAATGCAGCCAAAAAGATAAAACATGAGTTCTTTCCAGAACGTGGATATGGAAAAGCCAGAATTGCTCCGGTTAAAAAGGCTATTCAGGGTTATAAGAAAACGACCGGAGACCCCATTGGAACTGCTGATCTGACCCTCCAGTTTATCGAACAGTTTGTGAAACTTTGCCGGGAATATGGGGGTGAGGAACAGTCAAAATTAGATACACTCAGTGTTGCGATGAAAGAATTGCTTAAAATTCTTGAGTCATGTCCTGCAATAATTGAGGTCTTGAATATTGAAGAGCGACTTGCCGCTGCAAAGAAAGATGCATCCTATTTTGGATTCGGTATTGAAGATAAAATATTTGATCTTATCGATGATATCGAGGCTCTTGAGTAGAGAATAACCGGGGATCAGACATTCCTGAACGGAGTGCAATGTACGTTGTTTGCGACCCACAAAATGTTGGGAAGAACCATGGAGAATACTTATACTGCTCATCTCCAGTAAGAGTAGAACGGGAAGGGTAGTATTCTTATATTGATTCATTCCCTCTCCCATTCATCACGGAGAGATGCTGCCAGTTTATCCGGATGTGGGATGAACTCATGATAAACCCCATAATACTGTGAGATATCACACCGTATTTGCTTTTCAGAGAGTAACATACTGTCCAAATTATATTTCCCCTTTTTTCTTTATGACTATTTGCATACTTCAATCCTGAAACTATTTCATGAATAGACCAGACTGCCAACTACATTATTATCACAAATCAACTATTTTCTAACTGGCACATATCGAAAATAGTCAAAAAGGACACGTGTATCGATAACTCTCATACCTGTTCAATGGCTCTACGGGTATTTTGTGAGTATTCATCAATCTCATCTAATATTGGGCTATCTTTCAGCACTCCAAACAATGATTCTATTTTATTACACTTTTCCTGATAAATGCTATCCATATATGTCCGTCCCATAGATTCCCATAAAGAAACAGGGATAATCACGCCGGTTTTCTTTCCATTCTCATCAAAAATATATTGAATATCAGCCTTCTTTTCCATAGGTGATTAT
>JAQVBK010000389.1 GCA_028690365.1 Candidatus Cloacimonadota bacterium | reverse complement strand
TTTTGCAAGTTCTAGTGCTTTATTCCTGGCGACTCCAGCCCCCATATTCTTTTTCTGTAAAAAATATAAAATTTGAGAGTGATCATGCATATACGTTTTTATGATTTGTGCTGAATTATCCTTTGAACAATCATCAACTAGAATAATCTCAATTTGCCTATAGGTCTGACCTAAAACAGACTGTATAGTCCTATCTAGAAACCTCCCAGCATTAAAAACAGGAATAATCACAGAGACCAAATCTTCAATAAATTCCATATTTTCCTCAATCAATAGATAGGTGTAATCCAGTTTTCAAAACCTTTCAATTCACCTCGCGCAGCTTCAAGATAGCTTTTATGAATTTCAGTTTTAATTTTCCCTGATATTCCTTCATTTACAATATATCTATCAACTGAAATTATCGTGGTTAACTCCATAGCAGAACCACAAAGAAACGCTTCGTCACAATTGTACAACTCTGTTCTATCAATGCTTCTCTCTATTACCTTAGCTCCTAGGTTTTCTGCCAGTTTAATTACTGTATCTCTAGTTATGCTTTCAAGAACGCTATCAGTCAGTTTAGGGGTAATAACGACACCATTTTTGACCATGAAGAAACAGGACCCTGGAGCTTCAGAAACCTTGCCCAATTCGTTAAGGAAGATACAAGTATCAAACCCATTTCTTAATGCTTCTTTTTGGCCCATTCTACTATTGATATAGTTTGCACCACATTTGATCCTAGGAGAAATATCATTATCATTTATTCTTCTCCAAGAAGAAATACAACAATTCAAGCCTACCTTGTTATATTCCAGACTTGTATTTTTCTTTGGAATAGGTGCGACAAACATATCGACAGGATCTTCAGAGCCCCAAGATCCAAATCCATCAACAAATAAAGTCTGCCTTACAGAAAGGTTCTCAGCATAATCGTTAGCCTTTATCACATCAATCAGTGCATTTTTCATCTCTTCTTCAGAATATGGATTATTTATTTGTAAAAGCCTTGCAGATTGATCGAGACGAACATAATGATCATGGAGTCTGAAAGCGTATAATTGCCTCTTTTCTTCATTCCAATAACAAGGAATTCCCTCGAAAACATTTAATCCAAACTGCGATGTGGGTGAAAGAATATTGATTTTTGCATTATTAACATTGATTATTTCACCTTTGAACCATATTAGTCTGTTTCTTACATCAGTCTTCATGTCATAATCCCCATTTTTTTTCATCAGGTAAATGCGCTAAACGGATTATTTCGTCTGTAGCGATCTCAGCAGCTTCTGAATCACTTAAGCTCGAATCTACCTTGTGTTCAAATATTTCATCTCTCTTGAAAACCTTCAAGACAGAGTCTAGCAATAGCTTCACATCGATCAACACCCCATATTTTTCAAAAAAATCTATGTACTGATTATCGTATGTGACTTTTTCATCCCAAGAAATATCATTTCGACCCTTTACTTGAGCCAAACCAGTTAATCCAGCTTTCATTGAAAACCGTTTTTTATATCTACTATTGAGTGTTGAATAATCACCAAGTTCATATATAACACAAGGACGAGGACCAACGAGAGACATATCCCCGATAAAAATATTAAAAAGCTGAGGAAGTTCATCTATACTGCTTTTCCTAAGAAATAATCCCACTTTCGTCACTCGAGGATCATTCTCATAATTAAATAAGCCAGCGCCCATCCCCTCGGCATTAACAACCATGGAGCGAAATTTAAGCATTTTAAAGACGCGTCCTTCCTTTGTTAGTCTCCCCTGCTTGAAAAACACTGGTCCCTTGGATTCTTTTTTAATTACAATAGGAATAATAATCCACAATGGAATTAGGAGAACTATCGCAAGAAAAGAACTGATTATATCAAATATACGCTTGATAACTTTATTTATCATGATTGTCCTTAAAATGAGAAAGTGTGAAACAAATCATCAAAGGTCTCCCCACTTTTTATGACTTCAATTTGTCCTTCACTGATTTCAAGGACTGGAAAATTTGGTAGAATGAAAGGAGGCTTAAGAACAACAGAGTATGAGCCTGCATTGCCAAAAACAACAAAATCGCCAACAGCAAGCTTCCCCTTAAAATGCCGGTAAACATAGTCAGACTCAATACAAGTGAAACCTCCAAAATCTAAATCCTCATATTCTTCCTGTTTCGCTCCACAATTCATGACTTCTAAAGGTGGGTTCTTTTTATTCAGTGTAGGATTTATGTTGTAGATGCTACCTAAAATTGTTGCTATCTTTTTTCCTCTCACATCTTTTATGTTCTCTACTATTGCAGCAAATTTCATACAGTCACCCACTAGAGCGCTACCAGGTTCAACGATAAGTAGAGGACCATTGTTTCCAAATCTCTTTTTGAATATTGATCCTACTACTTCAGCATAATCATTGTAAGTCGGAATTTCAGAATCAAACTGAGATTTTAGAGAATCTGGCATTTTCCCAAACATACCACCACCTAGATCGATGATTTCTGGTACAATTTTTAGTTTTTCGAGAAGTCCTAACATTCCTTCGACTCTTGGCTTCCATGATTCAAGACTTCTTGTTGCAAAATGACATTGGAATCCAGTGAAATGAATGTTTGGAATTTGGGTGAGAGCAAGTGCATCTATAAAATCTTCAGATTCAACATCATAACCAAAACGAGATACAATTTCATCATTTATTGCAAAATTTACTCTTATCCCGATGTTGATCACTTTTTCTGGATTTTTCCTTGCAATCTCCGCTACAAGAGAAATTTCATACCTTGAATCAAGATTAACGGTTCCACCAGCAAGCAGTAGTTCTTCAGCTTTCTTATAATTTTTGAATGGTCCATTCCAAATAATCCTTTCCGGCTTAACTCCTATTCGAAGAGCAATCTCCATCTCCATATCTGAAACAAC
>JAQVBK010000388.1 GCA_028690365.1 Candidatus Cloacimonadota bacterium | reverse complement strand
AGCAGTAAACGGCAAAATTTCCGGCTCTCTGGCAGCTGAAAGTTTTATCTTTTTTGAATCTGCAAAATATAAGAATTACGTTGCAAAAGGGTCAGTAAGTATTTTCGAATTAGAAAGCAACTTCTTTCTACCCCTATTTTTTAAAAAGAACACCGGATATGGTTTTATTGATTATGAAAAGCTGTAAATTGCTGAACAATCACGGGCATTCACTCCTGGAGGTTTTGGTATCAATAACTCTATTGACAGGAATTTTGGCTTCTTCCTTTGTTCTTTTTAGTGGACTTTCTGCCAGAATCAAAAACAATGACTATAATGAGGCGTTATTCCTGGCAGTCAATGAAATGGAGTTAACTATTGCCCAGGAAGAATATACAACTTCTGAAAGAGAAGTTGAAAAATTTGTTGTAAAAAAGACGTCCATCAGAAGAGATGATATCTGTCATCTGGAAATTAGTATTTGGAAAAAGGGGAAAAACATTATCAGCTTGTCTTCGCTAAGATCGGTTATTGATTATAATTATGAAAAATAGAAAATTGGGAATCAAGGGAGTAACACTTATCGAACTGCTGATTGTACTTTCAATCAGCGGTATTGTTCTTATAATGATTTTCTACTCATATATATTCATGCAAAGAGTTTTCTTGCCTGTTTCAAAAGGATATCTGATTGAAAGAGAAAAAAATACAATAATGGCTAACCTGCAAAGCGATTTATTCTGGAACAAAGTCATCTTTTTATACGGTGATGAAAACATCTCCAGTTTGGAAGATAAGGTTGTTGTATACAAGCTTTACATGAAAAAACTGTACCGTAATGACAGACAATTAAACAAACATGTCAGTGTCGATTCCCTGAAACTATCTCATGATTCATTTCAAATCAGAGCAAATAACAGAAATAAATTATTATCAGTCTCTGCATTTTTTTCTTACAATAACCTTTCAGATTCCCTTATCGTCTTTTGTGAAGAAAGAAAGCTGAATAAAAGCACTACTTACAGGCAGACAGAATGAAAAAAATCATTATATTCAGGAGCAAACCGACTCTGCATAGTCTGCTCAATTTTTCCAAGAGCTTGTCTGTTCTTCTGAAGGCAAAGATCCCACTTCATAAAGCTCTTCAGATACTGCAGTCGCAGACTTCTGACAAACAAATGAAAACAATTATTTCTTCTCTGCTGGCTTCAATTTACAAAGGCAAACCATTTTCTGAAGCCTTAGCTAGGCATACAAACATTTTTGGCAATCTCTATATCGAAATGGTTAGAATAGGTGAGACTTCCGGAAAGCTGGATGAGATGTTGATGAGACAAACAAGTTATTTGGAAAAAGCTGCCAGACTTAGACAAAAAATTTCTATGGCAATGATATATCCTTCGATTATTGTAGCTATCTCCATTTTGTCAGTAGTTTTTCTGATAACATTTATTGTTCCGACTTTTAAAGAGCTCTTCAGCGATTTTCAGGCGCAAATTCCACCTATTACCCTGATGTTATTGAACAGCAAAGATTTTCTTCTAAGATTCTGGTTGTTTATCCTCATTGCAGGAGTTATTATCGTATATCTTTTAAGGAAAATTCTTGCCGTAGAGATCATTAGTGACTACATATACCGAAGAGTTCTCTTAAAAGTTCCGGTCATAGGTGAATTAGTTAAACGAAATAATATGGCAAAACTATCCCGAACAATGTATGTACTTTTAGAAGCAGGAATTCCTTTCGTTGAGGCAGTAAGAGTATGCAAAGGATCATTTAAAAACAGAATTATCAGAGAATCATTAGAGAAAACAGTACTATCATTAAGCAAAGGACAATCTTTCTTCTCTTCTTTCGGTGAAAGGGAGATTTTCCCTGAGTTTCTCAGAAACATGTTGAAGGTAGGAGAGGAATCATCATATATTGCTGATATATTCAAACATTTGGCAGATTTCTATGAAGAAGAGCTTGATTCTGTTGTCGATACTCTTTCAGCTATCGTTGAACCAATAATCATTCTTTTACTGGGAATTGTCATCGGATTTGTTATTATAATGCTTTATTTACCGTTGTTTGAAATGATTAATAATTTTAATTTATAGAGAGCGCTATGGAAAAGAAAAAGATTACTCTGTTAATACTCTTCCTCACAGCAGGTTTAGTTTGGTTGAATTTCATCTTTGTAATGAAAAAGAGTCAGCAGCCGGTGAAGGAAAACCATTTAGAACATTTTGCAGATAAGGGTGAGGAACCTGCAAAAGAAAAGCCTAAATTCTCAGGGAAAATCCGTGATCCTTTCCCTAAAACTTCTGCCAACAGAGAGCAAATTGTCCTTTCTCCAACAATACCAACTCAAAAAAGGAAACGCAACTTTCCTTATCAAATAAACGGAATAATTGGTGAAACCGTTTTACTGGAAGGAAATAATGAGACATTTAATCTGAAAAAAGGAGAATCTGCAAATAATATCACCTTTCTTAGTATTAAGTCAGATTCTATTAAGTTTAGATATGAGGATGAAGAATTGTGGGTCAAATTTGGGATAAGGTGAAACATTTACCGAGTAAGAAAAGTACTCTAATGAATCATATTTCGGATGTAAACAAAAACAGCGGTTTATGCAACCGCTGTTCTATCTGAATTTATCAACCTTAAGAGATTTTCTGTTCCTTGAATTTACCCGATAATCCAGCAAAATCATTATCAAGGGCATCACGTCCGTCCTGGGAGCGAATGAACTCAAGAACATCTCCACCGTATATGTATGCCTTTCCATTCAGCACAATCATGGTAACCTCAATTCCCGCAAATTATAACTACAAAGACCTCTAATTGATTGAAAAATAATAAAAAAATATTTTGCTTTTTCTTAAAACATAGTTATATTTATAACTATGTATAGTAAAAAAGAGGATACTA
>JAQVBK010000387.1 GCA_028690365.1 Candidatus Cloacimonadota bacterium | reverse complement strand
ATAATTCAGACGTAATTGACTTTTCATGGTTCAGGTGTGATATCATTGCTCTCCGATTCCAAAAGACAGCGTTCTCGCTCAATTTCCTTTTTCAACTCTTCTTCCGAGGGGAGATAAAGCAGATACTTTGACGCAAAAAGTTGCTTGCTTTCTTTGAGAATAGAATATTTTACGATAGCTTCATTTCGCTTGGAGCAAAGAATGAGCCCGATGGTCGGATTATCATCAGAAACTCGGTATTGCTCCTCATACATGCGGATATAACCGTCCATTTGTCCGATATCCTGATAGGTAAGCTCACCGAGTTTCAGGTCAATCAGAACATAGCATTTCAACACGCAGTTATAGAAAACGAGGTCAATATAGAAATCATTCTCCTCAAATCGCAAACGCTTCTGGCGGGCGACAAAGCAAAATCCCTTACCGAGCTCAAGCAAAAAGCTTTGCAGATTATCAATCAATCCTTGCTCGATGTCTTTCTCATGAAGATTCGGATAATCCTTGAGATTGAGAAATTCCAGCACGTAAGGATTTCGAATCAATGACTCAGGCTCCAGCTTTGCCAATTCAAGATTTTCTTTGGCATCCTCTCTGGTATCTGCGGGATTACTGCTACACAGCATACGGTCATAGTAAAGTACAGAAATTTGCCGTTCGAGCTGACGGCTGGACCAATTTTCGGATACGGCTTCGTTCATATACCAGTTGCGGGCAGCTTCATTCTCTACTCGGAGGGGCAGGCGATAATGAGTCCAGCCCAATTCGGGACGCACTGCGTCCCATTTTGGAAACAGCAGATAAAACTGCCTCATTCGCCGCAATTCCCGGCTATCAAATCCTTTGCCGAACTCTTCTGTCAACTTCGCAGCCAACTCAGCCAAAACCCTTTTCCCATATTCTGCCCGATGATTTCCCTGCTGTTCATCTTCAACAATCAAATGACCGATTTGCCAATACGCTTGAACCATGGCAAAGTTCACCGCTTTATAGGCAGTTGCTCTGGCACTAGTCAAAATCTGAGATATCGCAGAATACAGAGTATCCGCTGGTTGTCTTGCTATATCATCGCTCATTGCGTTTTCCCTTTATCATAAGATACTTTCGTTATTGAGATTTTAAAGTTCATTTTTCAAGATTGAGGCGCTAGCATTCAGACGAATTCCGTCAAAAAAATAATCCAAAACATATTTATCAAATTCGTCGAATAGTGGTACACTATTCTTAATTTCCTCGGCCTCGATATCTCTAAAGTTATTTAATACAGTATGAAGATTTGTCTCTGAATTTTCGAGATTAATGATTCCGGCGTTATGAATTTTTCTTGAAATCATTCTTGGTAATCCATATTCTTCCAGTTGATAAACAATAGGTGGTAAAAATGCATATGAAACTCGATGAATGATAGGAGAAAGGTCTACTGAAAGATGCTTTAAAATGGACTGTTGCATTATATTGATATCACGCAACAGTGATGACAGTTTAAAAGAAACGATTCTTTCGAGTTCAAAAAATTTGTCGATATCAATATTCAAAGAAGCTGTTTTCTCCAACATCTCTGGGATTGTAGATTCCCAGTTTGTTGATAATATCTTTACAAATTCGACAAAAATAGAATATTTCTCTCCCCAAGCGCCTCCTTGAAACCTGAGAATTTTCATCAATAACCACCCCCAGTCTTCGGGGTTATTGGAATTCAAATACCTGAGCCCATTCCATTCATGTGCTTTTATTTTCATATCTTGAGCAATAGATTTAAATAACGAGAATTCAGAATTTTGTAGATTATTGCTCTCAAAAATCTCATTGTAGCATTCTGCACCAATGACATTTTGAATTTCTTCCTGTGTCGCTTTAAGTTTACGAATTTGTTCAGGAGTTAAGATTTGCTCTGCCATGTCATCAAAATTAATCAATGTATCTTCATCAATATTCAATTCCAATGTCTGGCTTTCTGCTGGCGGCGGCTCCTCCAGAAGATAGATTTTACCAACAAAATGCTTGAACATTCGACCTCCACGGCCAATGATGTTTTTGTAAGTAAAATCATCTAGATTTCTGATGCCTTTCTTATTCTTCCAAATGATAATATTTTCCGCAGAGGTATTTACACCTTCCACAATAGACGTTGTTGATATTAAACGCATCAATCCGTTTTCTTCTTCAAAAAGCTTAACTTGTATTTGCGTTAAAGAGCGATGCAAGCGTCCATTGTGAATTCCAGTAGCCCGAGAAACCAGTTTAGGTAAAACCCATGTAGGCAAGTAATTTTTACTAAGCCATTGCATAAATTGTTGTAAAACTGGTGAAACTTCTTGTGGAGGTGTGTCTGCTAAAAGCAAAGTTGATAGATTTGATATCTCTGTATGAGTTCCAGCATAAATTAATGTCTTGCGATTATGATATTTTTTTATAAGACTAAGCAGAGCTTTACTTTTTTCCTCTTGATTTTTTCTAATAAATTTATAGAAATCATATTTTTCGAGAAATACAGTATTCAAATCAAAAGGCATAAACTTCATGCCTTCAGTGAATGGATTCTCTTGGATTTTTTGAATATTTGGGGCAAGAAAATACCGCTGTTTGGCTTTATCTTTTAAGGCTGCAATAACGTGCAATAGCGCTGAAGAACGTTCATCATCATAGCGTGAATCAGCCTTATAAAATTCATCAACAATAAGAATGTCTAATTCAGGAATAATATCAAGATAGCCTATCGCCCGTTCTTGAGGGAATATGAAAATATTTTGTTCTGAGATTTCAACATCAGTAGTTGTGATAATTTTGTACTGATTCGCAAATTTCTTGTAAAGGCGTCTTCTTGTTTCATCTGTAAGCGCAATTGTTGGAACAATAATGACAACATTTTTAGGTTTTTGAATAGCAATAAATGCATCGATTA
>JAQVBK010000386.1 GCA_028690365.1 Candidatus Cloacimonadota bacterium | reverse complement strand
GACTCTAAATAAAAACAGCAAGGTATCAATTGCTGCTTCTTATTTTTCAATTTATGCCTTTCAGGAATTAAAAAAAGAATTATCAGAAATTAAGGAACTAAATTTTATTTTCACTTCCCCTGCTTTTACAACTGAAAAAGCAAAAAAGGAGAAGAGAGAATTCTACATCCCGAGATTACAGCGTGAGAAGAGTCTTTACGGGACAGAGTTTGAGATTAAACTCCGCAACGAACTTACACAAAGAGCCATTGCCAAAGAATGTTCTGAATGGATAAGGAAGCGTGCCACATTCAAATCCAACATTACTAATGAAAATATGAGTGGGTTCATCAATGTTGAGAATAATGAAAACTGCTTCACATATATGCCAATAAACGGTTTTACAACTGTTGATCTCGGTTGCGAAAAAGGAAACAATGCATATAATTTAGTAAACAGGTTAAGTAATCCCCTAAGCAGGGAATATTTTAGAATCTTCGATGAAATATGGAATGACAAATCCAGATTACAGGATGTAACAGATGAACTAATTGAAAATATCACAACAATCTATAAGGAAAACTCGGCCCGGTTCATCTATTTTGTAATTCTCTATAACATCTTTAATGAATTTCTGGATGACATTTCAGAGGATGTGTTGCCAAACGAAGCAACCGGATTTAAAGAAAGTCAGATCTGGAATAAATTATATGATTTTCAAAAAGACGCTGCACTTTCAGTCATCAACAAACTTGAAACCTATAATGGATGCATTCTCGCAGACAGTGTGGGACTTGGAAAAACTTACACTGCTCTTTCTGTAATAAAGTATTACGAAAACCGTAATAAATCCGTTCTCGTTTTGTGCCCTAAAAAATTGTCTGATAACTGGAATACTTTTAAAATGAATCTTTTGAATAATCCGATTGTTAAAGACAGGTTAAGATATGATGTTTTGTTTCACACCGATCTGTCACGTACAAGCGGTAAATCAAACGGAATTCCGCTTGACAGGGTTAACTGGAGCAATTATGATCTTGTTGTAATAGATGAATCACACAATTTCCGTAATGGCGGGGATCTGAGTGATGATTTTGAAGACGACGATGAAAACGGAAGAGAAAACAGATATGAACGTCTGATGAATCAGGTCATAAGAAAAGGTGTCAGGACTAAGGTTCTGATGCTGTCTGCAACACCGGTAAACAATAAATTTTCAGACCTTAAAAATCAGCTTGCACTTGCATATGAGGGAAATGCGGATCAAATCAACAAAAAACTGAATACAAAACTCAGTATTGATGATATATTCCGAAAAGCACAGATGGCTTTTAACAGCTGGAGTAAATTTGACGTTTCTGAAAAAACTACTGAAAATCTTCTTTCAATGCTGGATTATGAATTTTTTGAAGTTTTGGACAGCGTTACAATTGCACGATCCAGAAAACACATTGAAAAATACTATAATACTGAAGAAATCGGTAAGTTTCCTGAAAGAAATAAACCTGTTTCTCTACATTGCCCTCTGACAAAAATACCTGATGCAATCGGATATGATGAAATATACAGAATGTTATCCAGTCTGAGTCTCAGTGTTTATACTCCGTCTGCATTTATTCACGAGAGTAAAATTCCAAAGTACGAAGATAAGTACAATACAAAAGCTAAGTATACGTCTTTTAAGCAGATGGACAGGGAATTTGGCCTTCGTGTTCTTATGAGGACAAACCTCTTAAAGAGGCTTGAGAGTTCTGTTCATGCATTCCGGCTCACTGTCAGCAGGGTTCTTGAGAATATCTCTCAGACTATAACACAGATTGAAGAATTTAAATCAAAAGGTTCTGTTGAGTATCAAAACAGAACGATTATAGATGAATTTGATCCTGATGATCAGAATTATGATCTCTTTTTGACATCCGGTAAAATAAGCATTGAATTAAGGGATATGGATTATAAGAGCTGGCTTGAGGATCTTAAATTCGATAAGGAAATTCTTGAAGAACTTCTGGAGAAAATATCTGTCATTACTCCGGAGAATGACGAGAAACTAAAATTTTTGTGTGATGGTATCCGAAATAAGATTAATAATCCGATTAATCCGGGGAATAAAAAGATCCTGATATTCTCTGCATTTGCCGACACTGTTGAATATCTTTATGAGCATGTCAGTAAAGTTGTCAAATCAGAGTTCGGCTTAAACACTGCGATGATAACAGGATCTGTTAACGGCAGGACAACTGTGCCTAAACTTAAGGCTGATTTCAATCTTGTTCTTACATGTTTTTCACCTCTCTCAAAAGAGAGGCATCTTCTTTCATCGAAAGAGCAGGCCGATATTGATATTTTGATTGCAACAGACTGCATTTCAGAGGGGCAGAATCTTCAGGACTGCGATTATCTGGTAAACTATGACATTCACTGGAATCCTGTCAGGATTATTCAGAGGTTTGGGCGTATTGACAGGATAGGAAGCCATAACAGAGTTATTCAGCTTGTCAATTTCTGGCCGGATATTTCTCTTGATGATTATATTCATCTGAAGTCGAGAGTTGAGAGCAGGATGAGAATTTCTGTTATGACATCAACCGGCGATGATGACCTGATTAATGAAGAGAAAGGGGATTTGGAGTACAGAAAGCAGCAGCTTGAAAGACTCCAGAATGAGGTCGTTGATATTGAGGATATGTCAGGCGGTGTTTCGATTATGGATCTTGGCTTAAATGAATTCAGGCTTGATCTTTTAAGCTACATTAAGGAAAATCCGGATATTGAAAGAACTCCTTTTGGCATGCATGCGGTTGTTGGAGGATACAGCGATGAAGTTCCTCCCGGTGTTATTTACGTTTTAAAAAATATCAATGATGATGTTAATATTAACAAAAGCAATCTTCTGCATCCGTTTTATATTGTTTATGTAAATGAAGAC
>JAQVBK010000385.1 GCA_028690365.1 Candidatus Cloacimonadota bacterium | reverse complement strand
GTCTGTGACGGCGGAACAAAAGAATGTTCTGAAATTGACAGCTTTGTTTTCTATTCCGGAAATGCTTCATGCAAAGATGACTGCAGCGGATGGGATGTTTCCCTCTGTACGCCTATAATAGATGGAGATATTTGCAATGGGGGTTTCTTTGTTTCAAGTCAGGCAAATATTGATAAAATACATTTGTGCCGAGAGATAACAGGTTTTTTGTCCATTAAAAAGACATATATTGATGAAATAGATCTTCCTGTTCTTGAGACGATTGGACATAATTTTACATTAAGTGAAAATCATGAATTGAAAAATATTGATATGCCGGCACTTAAATTTGTTGGAGGCACTTTGGAAGTATTAGAAAACCCTGTTCTTGAGTTTTTTCATGTTCCTCTTCTTGAAAATGTAAGTAATTCATTAGAAATCTCATATAACGGAAAATTAAAATCTTTTTCAATGCCGCTGGTTATAGAATTATCTGAGTTAAAAATATGGAATAACGACGATCTTGAAATAATTTCTCTACCGTCTTTCGTAGGAGTTAGCTACGATATTTTTATTGTAGATAATTTGTCTTTACTGTCATTTACAGCACCCAATGTGAAAGGCAGTTTTAGAATACTACAGGTTACTGGCAATCCTCTTCTGAAATCATTAGAGCTAAATAAAGTTGAAAAGATAGAGTCAGATTTATTTGTTAACGGGAATACTTCATTGGTCAAATTTTCCATGCCGCACCTTGTCAGCATAGGAGATGATTTTGAACTGAGTCTCAACTCTTCACTTCAAAGTTTTGATCTTTTGCTATTAAGCAACATAAAAGGTGATCTCACAATTAAGGATAATCCTAACCTGCCTCAAATAATGATAACAGATTTTTTTGATCAGATTTCTGACAGAGACGGAATTGAAGGAACTGTCACAATTGGAGATAATGGACCATGAAAATAAACTTTGTGTGGCTTTTTCTTGTTTCGTTTCTTCTTATATCCTGTGAATTGGAAACCTTCGTTCCCAAAGAAAATGACCGGAATGATCTTTTTAATGATGCCGACATGATAGACAATGATACTGCTGAAAAAGATGAAAATGACGATGTCAACCTGATTTCAGATGAAGACATTGGTGATAGCGAGAATTTAAATGATAACGAATATGTCCCTGTATGTGGAAACGGCATTGTCGAAGGATGGGAAATTTGTGATCTTAATCAGATAGCATGCAGCGAACTTAACGGGAAATTATATGCAGGTGGGTTGGCGAATTGTAACCCTGATTGCAGATCATGGGATATGTTCGAATGTGCTTTAAGCGAAGAGTACTGCACAGGTGATTTTCGGATTGAAAAGTCAACAGGCATTATATCAAAATGTAAACACATTAAGGGCAGTTTAATAGTCGTAAATTCTATTCTCAAATCAATCTATCTGCCTGAACTTGAATCTGTTGAAGGAAATCTTGAAATATGGGACAACAATTTTCTGGAATCTGTATCTTTTCCATCATTGAAAACAGTGTCTCAAAATCTTTTTTTCGGAGATGAACAATATCTGGGTTTGCCGGGAGATCTTTATTTGCTTGGAAATCCAATGCTTTTAGACATTTCATTGCCCGAACTTGTTTCGGTGGGAGAAGTGTTGAAAAATATTGACAACTCACTGATAAAATCATTTTCCTTGCCAAAATTAAAGTCTATCGGAGCTTTCCAATCAGCTTACAACTCTTCTGTTGAAGAGATACTTCTACCATCACTTGAATTTGTTGATAACACTTTTGATGTTTATTACAATCTCTCGTTGAAAACATTAAGTGCTGATAAATTGATAGCGACAAAAACCGTTTCAATATTTAAAAATATCATGCTTGAGTCCTTAAGTTTTTCAGCTTTAAAAAAAGTTGGCAGTTTGTCCATTTATGGCAACGGAGCGATACGCCCCTTATCTTTTCCATCACTTGAAGAAGTTAATGGAAATTTTTCAATTAAAAATAACAGTGTTGTTGAACCATTTTCTTTCCCTAAACTGAAGATAATTACAGGAAGTCTCTACATCTATGACTATTCAATAATCGAAATCTTTTCGCTTCCGATGCTTGAAAGTGTGGGAAAAGGACTGGAGGTTTATGATACAAGTTTCATAAAATCAATAGATATTCCCCTTTTAAAAACAATGGGCGGGAATATCCTTGTGACAAGCAATTCCAGTCTGGAATCAGTTAAGATGCCGAAACTCAAAACAATCAGCGGATATTTCAGTTTAAAGAATAACACATCCCCAATAACCATAGATATGGACATCCTTGATGAAATAGGCGGTAATTTCAGCATAATTGAGAACACTTTAATTGAATCACTGAATCTTCCGGAACTTAAAACCGTCAAAGGAACAATAGAGATCAGAACAAATCAGCTCATCAGTTCTGTTTATCTGGACAAACTTTCCCAGTTAGATGGCGGATTTACATTAATAAACAATCAACTTCTTGAAATACTCTCTCTTTCAGCATTGGAAAATTCAGGAGGACATTTCAGGATTATGGATAATGAAAATCTGAAGTTCATTTCTACAGATAACATTGTCAGCATCGGAGAAGATCTTGAATTGAATAAAAACCAGTCGCTTGAGAGCGTTGACATGCTGTCACTTAAAACAGTCGGGCAGAGTTTCAGGATCAACAATCACACCGTTCTTGAAAAAGTGACACTTCCATTCCTTGAATCAGTAACCGGAAAATTCATGATATTTAATAATTCGTTGTTAAAAGAGTTCAATTTTCAATCTCTTTCAAGAATTGAAGACTATTTCAGAATTGAGAATAATCCTGAACTTTCCTCATTATTAGCAGAAGAGCTTAAAGATCAGGTGATATCTGGAGAAGGGATTGGAGGAAAAGTGATAATTTCCTGCAATAAAGAGAGA
>JAQVBK010000384.1 GCA_028690365.1 Candidatus Cloacimonadota bacterium | reverse complement strand
GATAACTTCTGAATATAAGGATTTTCTGTTTTAATAACAGATCGCTCAAACAACGATGAATACAACGTAGCAGTAAACTCAGGAAGAAGTGATCCGCACACAACAGAAAGCTCGTTACATGTAAATACAATATTTTCTTCTATGATAGATAGCTTCATAGCTTCTGGTGTTTTTTCTGATTTATTGTAGCAAGACATAAATTTGTTCAGATCTAGAAATACAATAGCTGAACTCAAGATCGGAAATCTTGTTATAATCTCTGCGTATAAATCAGAATCTGTAATTTCCACTTTATGCATATAGTATTCAGAAGACGGACTGTAAATCACCATTTCTTCTACTGGAATATTTGTAAACAACCAAACATTGTCAGCATAATCAGGGCAACCTATAATAGCACAGTTCATTGCTCTTCCAAATAAGGAAGAGAACAATAGTTTTATCTTCTTTGTGAACTCTTTATTTTCCATATGAAAAATTCCTTTTTGTTGTATCTAATGTTAGGTGATACAAAAAATACAAATGTAGTTGATCCAAAATGGGATATATATTACAACACGTAAAACAAATCAAAAGGAGGATTAAAATGACGGACCAAGAAAAAATAAACATTATAATGAAAAGAGCATCTATTCATTATCCAAAAGATGGATCGCATGGATTTGATTATCACATCAAAGAAGCCTTGGAGGTAACAAGATATCTTTCCAAAAAAGGAGGAAACTTCATAGTTACTCCTTTACTACTTGCCGTAGTCGCATATCACGATGCGTCTTTACTGCAAAATGGAAAACTGAACCACGAACTACTTTCTTCTATGATCTTTCAATACGATATGAGAGATCTATTTTCAAAAGAAGAAATAGAAGAAGGAATGATTGCTATTCAAGATCATAGGTTTTCAAAAAGAAAAGAACGTTTGGAAAAATACGGCACCTATTGGAGAAACAGATTCGGTGAGATTGTTTCTTCCGCTGATTGTGGATTTCCGAAGACAACACTGCGTGCTGCAACTGAGAGATCATTTGCCTATCATTGCGAAGCATTTCCTCATCTGACTGTGGATGAGAAGATACAGAAAACGTTTGACTTTATGAAACGAAGAAATTTGAATATGAAGTTCGGACTTCCGCCTCTGTATCTATTGATTTTTAGAGAAGAGGTAAACGTAAGTATGCAAATTATTGACAGCATGACATTGAATGAGCTACAAGCACTGTATGCATCGTGAGATGATGTTGTTCAAAAAAAGTCACCTATATATAACAATGTGAAGTTGAATAAATAAAACTTCGCAAACCATAAACCGTAGCAATAAGCTACACAAAGAGAAAGGTATTCATTATGCCGAATCCCGAGAACAATCCCTGTAACGCCGCTGCCACCCCCAACAATACCCCCATCGCCGCGACCTCCGCTCAGCCCATCATCGTCCAGGAAAAAACGTCCGTTGTCAAAGTGCTCGGCTACATCACTGCCGGCGTCGCTGTCATCGGCCTTGTCACCTGGGCAGGGTTCAAACTCTTCGGCCCCAAAGAGTAAGATCCCCATTCCCGCTTAGTGCTAGGATTATTTTATTCCCGGCATTAGAAAGAAGAGAGTAACATCTCTTCTTTTTTTTTAGTAAAGAGATAATCAGATACGGAGAAATTCCGTATCTGATTATCTGTAAATTGTTATGCAAAGAGTTTAACGTATTCTGCATCGATCATGTTTGAATATGCGGAAATAAATTCACCAGCATAAGTCAACACCATTGAAGAATACTTTTCACAAATACCAGCATACTCAGCATCCAGCGCTTTCTGTTTCAGTGTCAATGCAATGATATCCTGATCTGCTGCTATTCCAGAAGTAGCGGGATATACTTCAGGAAGTTCTTCTCGGAGAACATGGTGTACAAATTTACGTTTATGACAATTAAGAATCTCTGTCATATATTTCGCAACCTTGTCGTCGATATACTGATAAATATGTTCAATCATAGCTTGTGTCATATCGCCACGATCCAGAGCAAGACTGACCGCACTTGCGAGAGTTTCTTTAATAGTTGCAACTGAATTTACTTTACCAGATTTTGCAAGCCATTTTGCATAATCTTCAAAAAGGGTAACGATAGTGGCTTCCTTGATGTAGGAAGCAAGTTCTAGAGAGATCTCATTCATAAGTAGATAACCTTTCTTTTGTAGTTAATCTTTATTCTTCAATCTTCATATGACAATTTATTGATCTAATTGATACGAGGATCTGTTTTGAGAACGACAGCCAATACCATATCACTCTTATTGTTTCTTCAACAGCAGAAAGATCATACAGATTGTGTCTTGTGGTATCTAGAATCGTTTTTATTCTATGCTCGAAATCATATGTCTTTACAGCATCGAACAAGTGACTAAATATCAAAAACCGTTTTGGTAATTCTCGCGCATAATCACAATATTGAAAATTGATCCGTCTCAATGGGTGCTGTTCCCAGAGAGATGCGATATAATCTGGATCAACATCTACAATTTTTATAAGAGCTTCGTTTATCCTTTTCAAAGATTCTTCAGAGTAAGCAAGAACACTGATATCACCTGGAATTAAGTCGACGATTTTATTTTCCATAATTGCACTTGCATATAATTCTAATTGATGTATCGATTGCTTGAAGAAAGAAGATTCCTTTACATAGAAATCTGTAATCGATTTAAATGAGTCTAGAAGTTCTTTTTCGATCGTATCCAACAAAAGATTCTTCTGCGCAATGACATCTTGTGAATTTTGAACAGACAGATCTTCTAACCCGATAAGAGAATCTCCGTTTAGCTGAAATGCCTCTATTAGAATATTTAGATTCTTAATAGATTTATTTGCTTCCTGAATTTTCTTTTTTGTAGAGTCGACTGCTTGTTGCGCAGTAACATAATTTTTTTCAAAGATC
>JAQVBK010000383.1 GCA_028690365.1 Candidatus Cloacimonadota bacterium | reverse complement strand
CGGGAAGATGTGGAAGGAAAATAGCCACCGATAGAACACCGATAAGAGAGAAGAAAAAATATAGTCCACAGATTACGCAGATTAAGAAAAGAGAAACAGTTGTAAGGTTCTTCTAAAAATCAGTGGAAATCATTAATATCTGTGTCGTCAGTGGTCAAAAACATAGAACACAGAATACGCTGATTTATCGGATAATCACTGATAAGAAAAGAGAAACAGTTTTAAGGACTTTTCTTGAAAATCAGTGGAATTCATTAACATCTGTGTTGTCACTGTTCAAAATCATAGAACACAGAATACACTGATTTATCGGATGGTCACTGATAAGAGAGAAGAAAAAATATAGTCCACAGATTACGCAGATTAAGAAGAGAAGCAAATCTGGAGGTAGGTTTGATTTCTACGGTTTTATCCCCCTCGCTTGCGACAAAGAGAGGGGGCAGGCTTGCTCTGTAGAATTCGACGGCAGCTGCCGGAGAAGCGAAGCATTCTACAGGGGGGTGAGTTTGATTCTTGCCGGGTAGATGAAATAACTGTCCACGGATTACGCGAATTACGCAGATTAAGAATAGAGACATGTTTAATTATTATAGCTTAAAATCATTGTCAAAAGAAAACAGAGTGCCACCGATGGAACACCGATAAAGCAAAATAGCATTATGAACAATAAAAGGAAATGTTATGAAAGAGATAAGCATGAATGAGATAATCACATTGTTACGTGCTTTCAAAAATGATAATAAGGAAAGATACAGAATTGAGAAGCTTGGGCTTTTTGGTTCTTATGTAAAAGGAAACTATTCTTATGATAGTGATGTTGATATTGTTATCGAAACAAATACTGTTGACTTGTTTAAGCTTGTACATTTAAAAGAAGAACTTGAAAAATTTCTTAATAAAAAGGTTGATATCGTAAGATATCGTAAAAGAATGAATTCATATTTGAAACAACATATAGACGAAGAAGCAATTTATGTATGACAAAAAGCTGGTAATTGAAATCTTAATACAGATTCATAATGCTACAGAAATAGTTTCAAAAAGGTTCTCTAGTATTAAGACTTCTGATGATTTTTTAGATAGTGAAGAAGGATTACAGCTTCTTGATGCCATCTGTATGCAATTAATTGCAATTGGAGAAAGTGTAAAAAATATTGATAAAATAACACAAAAGAAGTTACTCCCCTTATACTCAAATATTGATTGGAAAGGGGTTATGGGGATCAGAGATATTATAACACATCATTATTTTGATATTGATGCCGAGGAAATTTTCATGTTTGCTCAAATGAAATATCCCCATTATCTATCACAGTAGAGAAGATGATTAATCGTCTTGAAAATGATAAGTAGGATTCAGAAAAAAGAATGCTAACGAATTAAACGAATCACACTGCTTGATATTGAAAAATGAAAATAAGCACAATGTTTTTGTGTTAATGTAAAGGTGGCAATAAATTGAAGGAACACGACATAAAGTTCTCATCAGTTTTATTTAGTGATTAAAGATTTTAAGAATCTGTCATATTTTATTCTATCAGTAACTTAAAGAATATGTCTTCATCTTGCTTATCAGTGGCTATTAAAAAAATGGTTCTTCCATCGGTATTCAATCGGTGGCTTAAAAGATTGTTAAAATTATGTTTTCATCGGTGTTCAATCGGTGGCTAAATAAGGATTTATTATGAAAATAGGTATTACAGGTCAATCGGGATTTATTGGTACTCATCTCTTCAATTATCTTGGACTACAAGCAAACATCGAGCGAATTCCCTTTGAAGATCGATATTTTGAAAGTGAATCATCTTTAGATAGTTTCGTTTCCCAATGTGATGTAATTGTTCACCTCGCAGCAATGAATCGTCACAACGATCCGGAAGTAATCTATAACACTAATATAGAATTAGTAAAAAAACTCATCTCATCATTGGAAAGAACAAACTCCCAGGCTCATGTCTTCATCTCATCTAGTACCCAGGAAGAGAAGGATAATCTTTATGGAAAATCAAAGAAAGATGGACGACAACTTCTTATTGAATGGTCAAAAAAAGTAGGAGCAAAATTCACCGGATTGATTATTCCCAATGTTTTTGGTCCGTTCGGTAATCCCTTTTATAATTCTTTTATTGCAACTTTCTGTCACCGCATTAGCCATAATGAACTGCCTGAAATACACATTGATGCGGATATAGATTTGATTTATGTGCAGAATTTGGTGAAATTGATTCATGAGCTAATCATAAAAAGTGAATCAAATCATAAATATTTGGTTCCTCACTCTGTAACTGTCAGAGTTTCTGAAGCTTTGTCAAAATTGTACGAATTTAAAAAAGATTACATGGACAATGGAATATTCCCCAGATTAGATAATTACTTTGAGCTATGTCTGTTTAATACTTTCCGGTCATATATTCCGCAGGATTACTTCCCGCGTAAGCTCAAACTTAATACTGATGACAGAGGTTCATTTGTGGAAACTGTGAAAACTTTGGGGCAAGGACAATTTTCGTTTTCTACCACAAAACAAGGAATCACCAGGGGTGATCATTTTCATTTGAGAAAAGTTGAAAGATTTGCTGTGATTAAAGGTAAAGCTCGCATTCAGCTACGTCGAATCGGAACTGAGGAAGTTATAAATTATTTTCTTGATGGAAGTGACCCTGCTTATGTAGATATGCCGGTGTGGTTTACGCATAATATCACCAATGTTGGAGAAGACGAATTGGTGACACTCTTCTGGATAAATGAATTCTTCGACCCCTCCGATCCAGATACCTATTATGAGAAAGTATGATATTAGCCACCGATGAAACACCGATAAGAAATAATAACCTTATGGTAAAGAAAGAGTTTTGCCACCGATGAAACACCGATAAGAAATAATAACCTTATGGTAAAGAAAGAGTTTTGCCACCGATGGAACACC
>JAQVBK010000382.1 GCA_028690365.1 Candidatus Cloacimonadota bacterium | reverse complement strand
CCTATAATAATAAGTACATATTTTTCTAAAAAGAATATACGTCAAGCTTTATTTCGATTAATTACAATATTTATATTGTATTATGAAAAGCTGGCAAAAGTGGACTTCTGTATTATGCAACAGATTCCTTATGACTTTTTGTGCTTTGGAGGGAAGAGAGGGTGAGTAATCGAGAGACTTGGCAATAAGGCAATAGGGAGATAAGAAAAGACAATAATTGTCCGCGGATTACGCTGATTACACGGATTAAGAGAAGAGGAATACAGAATAGACAGTCGATAGAAACTATACGATGACTTAAGAGAATTTGCAAATAGTATAAACAATACTCCTAATTCTGTCTCTGTAACGAGAGTAACAATGTGGCAATCTGATTTATTAAACTTGAAAATTACCATTTATCCAAAACTATTTCAAAATTTCTCTGTAAGAAATTTTACTCCACATCATCCTCTGAAAATGTTATCATAATGAAATTCAAGAAATTCTCTATTGGGCAGATATTTACGGGGGAACTCAATCTTTTTGCCTTCAAACTCGCCAAAGAATCTACTGTAATAGTCATAATTTGTCTTTTTTTTCAAATCTTGAGGAGAAAACTACTTTGTAATCAACATCAATCGTAATAAGCCCGATATCATAAGCCTTATCATAAAGGGCTGACAGGCAAATTCCATTCTCGGGATTTAATCGTTCTTTCTCACTTTTTGACCATGGAATTATATGGCTGGCAATCAATAAATCACTAATATCAATCCCTGAAATTGCACATTTTCCATCATAGTTAGCTAACACCATTTGCCTAAACAGATTTTGATTAACTCTCGTTTTTATCTCTCTAATTCTATCTTCACCAATCAAATGAGTAGTTTCAAATAGAAGTTCGGAATACTTTGTTTCAATAGTTTCCTCTTCTTTTTCAGCTAGAATTCTCTCGCTTTCAAAAAGCAAATCTTCTCTGTTGTTTACAAATTCATCCCAGATTGGTTCAACTTGCCTTCTTCCACCAGACATCCCTTTAATTCCTCTGTTTTGGTGAAAAGGATCAACACTGGCAAAATTGGTTAATCGTATCGCAATAGACGCAGGTGTTCTGCCAATTGTCTCAGCAAGCTTAATAATCTCAGGTGTTCTGCTGTGCATTTTTCCAAAAGGGAGCTTTAAGTATAAATTTAAAGCCAGAATAAGTTCTTCTCTCGACCATAGTCTGTGTTTAATCATTTGTTTCAACCTCTGTCTCTAAGTTAACCTCTACCTCAGCCTCTACCTCAGCCCTTACTTCAATCTCAATCATTTCTTTCTCTCTTTCTTCCCTCTTTTTGTCTCTGTCTATATGCTGTTTGATTCTTTGCAGTCCCAGCTGCCAGAGTTTAATGACAAATACGATGAATAATAAGCTTAAAATTCCACTCAGGGTAATAGAGAAATAAATTGCCTTTGCTGTATAGATCAGCAGAAAATCGTAAATGCCGTGCAGAATAATCGGTACCAGTAGACTGAGATAAAGATGTCTCCTGTACTTTTGATTTACACAAAATTTGCTCAGAGAAAAGAAATAGCCCATGGAAACAGCAAAGAAAGCATGAGCTGGAACAGCGAGTACGCTCCGCATCATCGCAGTGTAAAATCCGCCATTCATGACATAAAGTATATTTTCCAGCATGGCGAAACCCAGAGAAATAAAAACTGCATACAGTATGCCATCATAATGCTCATCATAGTGCAATGATTTCCAGGCTAGCCAACAGAAGATTATCCATTTGGAAAACTCTTCAGGAATTGCTGCCAGAAAAAAAGCAGTGTAAAAAGATTGGAAGAAAGGATTAGAAAATGATAACAACGTAAAAGGACGCACTATTATCAAAGTTATCATAATGGATAGAATCCCGCCCAGAAAGCATTTAACCAGAATTGAAGCAGGCTCTTTATTGGCGTCTTTTCTGAAAAACAAATACAATAGAATTATTACCGGTGTAATTGCAGAAACTAGAAGTGTCATAAAATCCTCTTTACCCTTACCGGGTTGCCTTAGATCTGACTTAGTAGAACATTTATACTGTAAATGATAGAATCCTAATAGAGAATAATTTAATTCTGGGCTTTTTCGTCAAATTTTGTTTCTGAATTCTCCTAAAAAATCCCCTGTGGATTACATATTTAGTCACGGTGATCTTTATCGGTTAATCATTCATAGACAAAAAATGACTTCTCCTCAATTTGCCATTATGAATAATTTGAGGAGAATATGTTAAAATTTATTTTGATATGCTTGGCAATAATCTTGTTCCCTCTGACAATCCGGGCTGATGAATCATTACCGAATTATCAGGACATTATTCCAGACTCTTTATCTCTGGAAGAGATAGGATTCTCCGATTCACTTCTCAGTGATATCGAATTCGGTAATCTTCTGAGAAAAGTTGAAGAATCTTTTGATAGAGTAATCTACCTTAATTTGCTTAAGTCTGCTCTGAAACATCATCCTGATTCTCCGCTTCTCCGAAAAAAATTAGGTGACTACTACTTCTACTATGAGCTGCTTTACGACAAAGCTGATTCGATTTATTCTAGAATTGTCGAAGAACATCCTTCTGCCGAAATTTTTATCCGACACGCTGAACTAAAAACAAAGATGTATGCGTTTGAAGCAGCAGAAAACCTATATCTGAACGGCATTGAGATGTTCCCTGAAAACACGTTGTTGGTTGAAAATTACTTCTTTTTTTTGGAAAAATACCGCACCCCCAAAACTGCAATGAGATTTTTAATTGATAAATTTAAAACCAGGCACTTGAATCAAAGCATGCTGATTGAGCTTTCTGAGTATTACAGGGAAACAAACCAACTCTACAAAACTCTAAGCATTTATGAGAAGATTCTGGCTGATACTTCTTCCGCAATTGACAATTTAATTTATAAAATACAGG
>JAQVBK010000381.1 GCA_028690365.1 Candidatus Cloacimonadota bacterium | reverse complement strand
AAGGCCAGTTATTCATATAAAATTCATACCTATAATTCTTATGCTTTTGAGAAATACTTGTAAAGATTGTGGAAGAATATTGGTTTCAAAAGAAAAAATACAAAATTATGAAGATTTACTAACTGAAGTAGATTCTGATGATGGTTCTGAAGGAAGTGATGAGATATCTGTATCTCCTAAATCTTTCATGTCTGATATGAAAAATACTACTAAATGTCCTCATTGTAGTGCAAAACAGGAAAAAATAACATTGGAAAAACCAAGTACATTTTTTGAAGGAGATAGAAGACTTTCTCCTATTGAAATAAGATCTAGATTGGAAAAAATAACTAATGAAGATTGTAAATTATTTGGTTTAAATCCTGAAGTTGCAAGACCTGAATGGACAGTTTTAACAATACTACCAATCCCTCCAGTAACTATGAGACCTTCAATTACTCTTGAGAGTGGAGAGAGAAGTGAAGATGATTTAACTCATAAGTTAGGAGATATTGTAAGAATAAATCAGAGATTGTTTGAGAATATCAATGCAGGAGCTCCTGAAATAATAATTGAAGATTTGTGGGATTTATTGCAATATCACGTTACAACTTTCTTTGATAATGAGATTGCACAGCTTCCTCCAGCAAGACACAGAGGAGGACAACCATTAAAAACAATTTCATCAAGAATTAAGAGTAAAGAAGGAAGAATCAGACACAATTTAGCAGGAAAGAGAACTAATTTTTCATCAAGAACAGTTATTTCTCCTGATCCTATGTTGAATTTAAATGAAGTCGGAGTTCCTGAAGTAATTGCAAGAAAATTAACTGTTCCTGAAAGAGTAACTGAATGGAATACTATTATTTTGAAAAAGTATATAGAATCAGGTTCTGATAAATATCCAGGTGCAAATTATATAGTAAGACCTGATGGAAAAAGAAAGAAAATAACTGATGATACAAAAGAACAGCTTTTAGAAGAGCTTCAACCAGGTTATGTAGTAGAAAGACATCTTCAAAATGGAGATATAGTTTTATTTAACAGGCAGCCTTCACTGCACAAGATGAGTATGATGGCTCACTATGTTCGTGTTCTTCCAGGAAGGACTTTTAGATTAAATCCAAGTGTTTGTGCTCCATATAACGCAGATTTTGATGGTGACGAGATGAACATGCACGTTTTGCAAACTGAAGAAGCTAGAGCAGAAGCAGAAAATTTGATGTTAGTTGATACTCAATTGATAAGTCCTAGATACGGATTAAGTATAATTGGTTCTGTTCAGGACGGTACTGAAGGAATGTATGTTTTAACTAAAGGTTTAGAACTTCCAAGACAGCAAGCAATTGATGTACTTTCAGCAGTTGGAATAAATGATTTTTCACTTCTTCCTAAAGGCGATACTATATCAGGTAAAGATGTTTTTAGTTTACTCTTACCAAAAGATTTCGATTTTAAGGGAAAATCAAAGAGTGGAGAAATTGTTGAAATCAAAAAAGGAAAATTGATTACAGGAACAATAGATAAAGCAAATTTAGGAGAAGGTTCAGGATTGCTTTTGAGAAAATATCATAAAGAATATGGTCCAAAAGAAACAATAAAATTCATTGGTAATGTATTTAGACTTGGAATAATGGTCTTGTTAAGACACGGATTTACTTCAGGAATAGGAGATATGGATCTTCCAGCTGATGCAGCAAAAGAAATTAATGATATTAAAAATGATGCAGAAGCTAGAGCAAATGAACTTATCGATTCTTTCCATGCAGGAGAACTTGAAGCATTTCCAGGAAGAAGTGTACAAGAAACTCTTGAATTGAAGATATTAGAAGTATTGAATAAAGCAAGAAACGAAACAGGAGTAGTTGTACAGAAAAAAGGAGACTCTAAATCTTGTACTAAGATGATGACTGATTCTGGAGCTAGAGGAAATATTATCAATCTTGCGCAGATGGCAGCATGTGTTGGTCAGCAGGCACTTCGTGGTAAAAGAATAGATGTTGGATATGAGAATAGAACATTATCTTGTTTTAAGAAAAACGATTTAAGTCCAGAAGCTAAAGGTTTTATTAGAAACAGTTTCAAACACGGTTTAACACCAAGTGAGTTTTTCTTCATGGGAATGACAGGAAGAGATTCACTTATGGATACTGCTCTTAGAACTCCAAAATCAGGATACCTTTATAGAAGACTTGCTAACGCACTTCAAGACTTGAAAGTTGTAGATGATATTAGCGTTCGTGATTCATCAATGAGAATTGTTCAATTCAAATATGGTGAAGACGGAATAGATGTTTCAAGAAGTGAAAGCGGTAAAGTTAACGTAAAATCAATAATTGATTCAATAAAATAATTAAATCATAGGAAATTGTTTTAATGAAATTGTTTTTAATGAAATAATTTTAATGAAATAATTTAATTATTGATTTATACAAATATTTTTTTTAAATATTTTTTTAATGTTTATGTAATAATGTAAAAAAGTTTATCTCGAGAGGGGAATAAAAAATGAGTGCAAATAAAATAGATAAAGTTTACTCAAAATATCAAGATTTGCTTCCAAAAAGCATAATTGATGATGTTAAAGCAAATGTTCCAGATGACGTGTCTGAGGATAGATTGAAAAAAATACTT
Organism: Candidatus Cloacimonadota bacterium; assembly: GCA_028690365.1. GTDB lineage: Bacteria > Cloacimonadota > Cloacimonadia > Cloacimonadales > JAQVBK01 > JAQVBK01. The sequence continues at coordinate 321 of JAQVBK010000381.1, read as the reverse complement.
GATGCTACTGTTAAGGCTTATAATGATTCAAAAGTTGATTCTGGAGAAAGCGTAGGAATAATTAGTGCTGAATCAATTGGAGAACCAGGAACTCAGATGACTTTGAATACATTCCACTTCGCGGGAGTTTCAGAGATGAACGTTACAGTAGGATTACCACGTATAATTGAAATTCTTGATGGTAGAAAGACTATAAAGACTCCTTTAATGGAAATATATCTTAATGAACCTTACAATAAAGGTCAAGGAATAAAAGAACTTGCAAAAAAAATCAAGGAAACTAATCTTGGCGAAATAATGAAAGAAATTTCAATGGATATA
>JAQVBK010000380.1 GCA_028690365.1 Candidatus Cloacimonadota bacterium | reverse complement strand
ATCGGATGGCTTGGTGTCACTGAAGAGACATGCAGGTATGATTGTAGTTATTGTGCTGGTATGGGCGGTCTTCCGGCATTTCCGACCAGTTGTTTCTCTTGTCATCTGAAACAGGTTTGCGGTCCTTAACTCAATAAATTTTAATTTTTTGATCTTGTCCGGCAGCTGGGAGTATTGAGTGTTCGCGTAAAACTAGTGCATCCCGGGGCCGCTTTCAGAGAGCAGCAGCCTCTTCTTTTGTTGCAGGAAAGAAAGAGGAGATGTGTTGTTTGGGGATCATGAACAGGTGGCCTGATCTCCGGCTGGGATACACCATGAAACTTGTATATCCTTGATACATATATACAAAATTTTTCGGATGAATCATGGGAGAAATTATCGAAGTTATATATGAGGATGGCGTTTTTAAGCCACTAAAAACCTAATATTGCAGATAAAACTAAGACAACGATAATCATTCAGGGAACTATCACACGGAAAACAAAAGGAATATTATCCTCAAATTCTATTGAAAAGATTATTGAGGAGATAGAAGATGAAAGTTATTTTTGATTCAAATATATTCCTCTATCATCTCACAGGTAATTACCCTCTTGCCACAGAGTATATAGAAAAAGTAGAAATTGAGATTATCTAAGCATACATCAATGATATTGTATGCTCTGAGGTAATTCGGGGTTATTTCAGGGCTCAAACACAGTTATCTTCAAAAAGAATACGAGAAAAATTGCATTCACTTATCATAGATTCTGATAATTTACAAGATCTCTTCTCTTTATTTATCACATCACCATCACATTCAGGAAGTACTATCTTTCAAATTATGAATTCCTATCATATGATGCCCTCCCGACGCTTACTTCACTGCTTCCAGTCAACATTACGGGCCTAATAAGATAGTGACAGCCGATTCAGATTTTTCCAGGATTGATTTTCTGGAGATAATCAATCTCCCAACAGAAATATCATAATTATTCGTTTGGGGTATTACCTTCTAGTGCTTAAAGCTGCATACAACCAGAATATTTTATGCAGCAGGTTGCTGCACAATTACCTGAATGAAAGATTCAGATGGGCAGCTGTTTTCCCTGGAAAAAATGACTAAAAATAGAAAATCTGAATATCCGAATTTATAATAGAGAATCAGGACTGCATCTTCGAATAAGTGAGTTCCATTCATCTGCTTATTTAAGAGCAATCAACTCATTAGGAAGACAAACAGATAATACCAGAGAAAAGAAATAACACAATAGGATTGTTTTATAGACACAGTAAAATAAATCGAACAAGGGACTAAAATATGATTGATACACTGTCCATTGAAGGATACAGGGCCATAAAGACTCTAACTCTCAATCCCAGACGAATCAATATCCTCGTAGGAGCAAATAACTCGGGAAAATCATCAATACTTGAAATTCTATCTCTCTGTACATTAGCTCACAGTGAAATGAAAGATGTCGTAGGGACACAGATCTGGCAATATCTTCAAAAAATAAGACAATATTATCCACAAAATTTAGTGCATACTGCCTGTAACGGATCCTCGGTTACAATTTCATATGACAATAAAAGAATGAAGACCTCCCTCATATTTGAAGAGACCGGATATCGCGATAATACATTAGGAGGAATTATCTCAAATAAAATTTTTTCTGAGGCGGATAACTATTTGTTCACAACAGATTTTTTAAAAACCCTACGTTCTGATATTGATAAATTTGGCTCAATGTTATTACATGACTCAAGTGGCAATCCATTCCCATCATATACTTCAATCCAGGATAGAGAATCAAGACAGGATATCTCACTCGTAGAACAGGAACTTCTCTCTCATATAAAGCAGAAAATTATCCAGGAAGCATACGAGTCACCGAAAATTATCATTTCAGTAACTGATAATGATATCATTACTCACGTATACGCAGAGATTCTTACCCAACAAAACAGGAGACTATCTGAAAATATAACTTCTCTTGCGGGTTTATCACATATATTCACAGGATTGAGGATATATAAAAAACCACAAAAAAAGGAACCAGACATTCCGACTATAGTGAGAATGAAAACGACATCAGATTTTCGATATATAAATCTCCTGTTTGAAAAGATGATGGAAGGTTGGGAAATCCAGGCATTTGAAAAACTAATCTCAGAAAAGATTCCATATGTCGTTGATATTAAAAAATCAACAGAAAAGGGAGTACTGATTTATCTGAAAGGAGAGTCTGCTCCCCGGCCACTCACCTCGATGGGTGAAGGTTTTATTACTCTGGTAGAGCTCCTGGCACTCAATACACTGGTAAAAAAGGGTTTAATTATTATGGAAGAACCCGAAAATAACCTTCATCCGGGTTTTATTGATGTATTTGGTGAACAAGTCATCGATGACACGAGTCAAAACCAGTATTTTATCTCAACCCATAGCTCAGATCTTATTGAAACAATCCTTGAACGGGCAAAACATTCTCAAAAACTCGATGATATCAGGATAATTATTCTCCATAAGCATATGCACCTTTCATATCCGGTTGCAGAGGAGATGACCGGCGAGGAAGCACTCGAGGAGATAGAAGCCATCCACTCTGATCTTCGGGGTATCTGATGGCAGTATATCTTTTTGGTGAGGGTAAATATGATCAAATATTTCTTCCGGAAATTCTGAAACACCTTCACTATTCTTATTGCCCCCTGAAAAATAATGACACGAAATCCCTCCTCCTTACCGACCGGAATTATTACCATGATTACGATTTCATTCTTTTTTCTGACAATGGAAGATCAGATATTTACACAAAGATCATGCGGAGATTTTGCGTAAGCTTTTTTAAAAAGGAAACTGTTCATCCGGTACGAATCATCCTATTTCTAGATGATGACTATTCCTCACATGAAGAACTCACCAATACCTTATCGAACCATATCAGGGGATTTT
>JAQVBK010000379.1 GCA_028690365.1 Candidatus Cloacimonadota bacterium | reverse complement strand
CAGATGTGTTAAAAGTCTTCTTTACAAAAGAATCTAAATCATGATCTCTTTTTAATTTGGAGATGAGTTCTTCTGCTTCTTTATTTTGTGAGTTCCATTCTGGATTTCTCAGAACTTCTTCATCTACTTGATAGGAAGAAGCAACAACTTTCGCAGCATCAACAAAAGGAATGAGTTGATCTTCTGATACAGGAGTGTAACCGCCGGTAAGATCCTCCAGACTTTTGATTAAATATTCCAGATTTGTGATTGATTTATAATAATCATCAATGCAACTGTCAATTTCTTCGAGATCAGAAGGTAAAATATCTTCAGGTTCACAGCTCTTCCAAGGATTGTTTAAAACTGTTTTTATGATCGGTAGGAGTTCGGTTAATTTTTCAAGTGTTGAAATTGCCTCGGTCCATTGCTCATAATCCCATTTATCTGGATTGGAAAATTCTACTCTTGGCATTGACCTATTGTTTTTCATAAAATAACGGCGAACTTTTTCTTTTAAGCCGTACACTTCATATAAAGAATAGTTAAGTTTCCCAATTGATTGATTAAGAACCATTGCATATTCATTGAGCTCTGATTTCATCTGATCCAGATTATTGATTTCGTGATCTAAATTTATTGATTTTGGAGCAGGTCTGTTTAAAGTGCGCTCAAGTTCAGCAAGTACCTCTTTTTTCTTTGCTTTATTGCTGTGAAGTTCCAGACATAAATCTCCCAGACCTGTGTTATCGAGACGGCTTTTTACGACCTGTAATGCCGCCATCTTTTCACTAACAAACAATACACTTTTTCCCTGTTTCAATAACTCTGCAATTATATTAGTGATCGTCTGAGATTTTCCAGTGCCTGGGGGTCCTTCCACAACAAGGTTTATTCCAGCTTTTACATCTTCAATAGCTGCAATTTGAGACGAATCTGCATCCAGAATATGATATGTATTTTTTGCAGAAAGCCGTAAATCAATATCCTTTTCAGAAAAACTCTGTTGATTTACGGAATCTGGTGAAGGGTTGAATATTTTTTGAATTAGAGAGTGGTTAGTAGGAGATAAATTTTCAGGCCAGGTTTTAAAATCCAGGTCTTTGTACATAACGAATTTTTTAAAATTGAAAAAATCGAGAGAAATTTCGCTTAGAAGGCTCCAATCTTTCTTATCAGATATAGCATTCAAAACAGACTGAAAATATAAGTCAATACCAGATTTTTCATCAGGCATTTCAAATTCAGGAAGTTCAACACCTTGTTCAACAAGCTTTGCCTGTAAGGTGATCGATGTAAAAATATCGTCCCCGGTCCACTGTAATATAAATTTACGGTTCACTCCTGAACGTTCAAGCTCAACAGGAACAAGAATAAGTGGAGCTTTATATACCTTTGAAGAATTTTTATCCTCAGTCCACTTTAGGAAACCAAGGGCAAGATATAGAACTGGATAACCCTGTTCTTCAAATACCGATTTTGCTTGATTATATACGTAGAATAGTTTTTTCCCAAGGACTTCAGGTCCATAAGGAGTGTTAAGATAATCATCAAAATAATGATTAGGTTCTTCGACTTCATTGATGATGGGAGCCCATTTGAGATCTGAGTTATCAGCCTTTTCAGAGTCAGATTCCAAATTTTCAGGCTCATCGATATCTGTCGGTAAAAATTTCATGGACTTTTCTTGAAGGACGAATATATTGTAGATTTCACGGGGATGTTCATCTATTATTGGTATAGTTCGCCCTTTTGAAGGTTTATAGTTGATTAAATTATTTCTGTAAGAAAGGTCCAATAGATTTTGACGCAACAGTTCTAATTCCTTTTCTATTTCTATCATAAGAACCCTAGCCTTAATTCTAAATTCAAAAAGTCGATAATACATAAATGAGTTGAACATAATAAACTTTTTGATCCAGTTGCATGGTTTAGGGTGCAAATTATTTTAAAAATGATATTAAAAAAGGTATATCTTGACATGTCACATTACAAGATAAAACAACATCATTTGATGCCAAGTACCAAATTTTGGAGTTGAATTTCAATGACTGTGTGTTATTTATTACATACTCCATACTTTTCCGACACTCTCAAATAGCCATAAATACATTGAAGACTATTTTAAACAGTGGTGTGTAAAAAAAGAGAAATTCCATGGTTAAAAGTAATCCAATTTCATAAAGAAATTGTACAAATGAGTCAGGATAATTTCTTTAGCCTCCCATTGGGAATCCAAAACCAATCAAATTCTGACCGTTGGACACTTATTGATCAATTTACTATCGAAGATATGGCTGGACCTTGGGAAATTTCGTACGAATCCGTCACCAGTAAACCGTTATTAGAAGCTATATCAAGTAGAAATATCATTGAAGGGTATCTTGGTGGTCCATGTTGGATAAATTCTAAACGAGATAAAAATTCATTAGCAAAATATTTAAATCCACTCTTTTACAGAAGTGTACAACTTGAATTGGATGAAGAATGTATCCGTATAGTGCCTAGTGAAGGAAGTTGGGATTTATCTCCTAAAATCTATGAAATTTTGAGTGAAAATGAAATTGAATCAGAAAAACCACTTGAAGATACTACACACGAAATCATTGAAAAAGCACATGTTCTTTTTGATAAAGATGAACAAAATCTTTCTCAATGTCTCCTCAATGAAATATTTAATCTTATACCAGAACTTGAAAAAATATTCACCGAGACATCTATTAAAAACGAAAATTTAAAATTTGGAAATCATCCCTGGACATTCTTTCTTCCTCCCACCTCTAGTACTCCATATACGTATCATATTCTTCAAGATTATTCAGAACTTGAAAAGCAACTAAGAGATAAACCATCCGTAATAGGAGGCCTAAAATTACTTGAATATTGGCCTTCCTCTCAAAATTTAAATAAATCAGAGTTGCTCCCTATAGTTCCTCTCAATGATTCACAAAAGATGGC
>JAQVBK010000378.1 GCA_028690365.1 Candidatus Cloacimonadota bacterium | reverse complement strand
CGTTCGGATTTATTGAACTTAATGACTGATCCTACCTCAAAAATATTCAAGTTGTTTTCGAAAATGATTTATCAAATTTTGATGAAATTTGTAAGTTTACAACAGGGACTTCTATGACCGTAGAAGGAAAACTAGTTGCTTCACAATGAGCTAAACAAGTATTCGAAGTTAAAGCAACAAAAGTAATTTTGGTCGGTGCGTGTCCAAGTGATTACCCACTTCAAAAGAAGTGACATAGCATGGAATTTCTCCGTGAAATCGCTCATCTTAGACCAAGATCAAATACCTTTTCTGCGGTATTTAGAGTGAGAAGTTTGCTCGCATTTGCTATCCACAAATATTTCAACGAGAACGGATTTATCTACACCCACACACCATTGATTACTGGTGCAGACGCAGAATGAGCAGGTGAAATGTTCAAAGTTTCTACGTTAGATTTTCTCAATATGCCAAAGACAGAAGACGGAAATGTAGATTTCAAAAAAGATTTTTTCGGTAAAGAAGCGAACTTGACAGTAAGTGGACAGCTCAATGCAGAAACCTTCGCAACAGCTTTTAGCAAAGTATATACATTTTGACCAACCTTCCGCGCGGAAAATTCCAATACTACAAAACATCTTTCAGAATTCCGAATGATTGAACCAGAAATTGCATTCGCTGATTTGAATGATGACATGAATCTCGCAGAATCATTACTCAAATATGTTTTCAAATATATTCTCGACAACGCTCCAGCAGAGATGGAATTCTTCGAAAAATTTATCAATTCTGATGTCAAAAAAAGACTCGAAGCATTAACTACATCTGATTTCAATAGAGTGACCTATACCGAAGCGGTTGAATTATTGAAGAAGTCAGGAAAGAAATTTGTCTATCCCGTAGAGCGAGGAATCGACCTTCAGACCGAACATGAAAGATATATCTGTGAAGAGATTTTCAAAGGTCCGACATTCGTGACCGACTATCCAAAAGATATTAAAGCGTTTTATATGAGACTCAATGATGATGGTAAAACGGTCGCTGCAACAGATCTTCTTGCGCCAGGAGTAGGAGAAATTATCGGATGATCTCAGAGAGAAGAAAGATTAGATGTTCTAACAAAAAAGATAGAAGACATGAATATGAAAACAGAAGACTTATGACGATATTTAGAATTAAGAAAATATGGTACCGTTCCTCATGCAGGATTCGGTGTAGGATTTGAAAGATTGATGATGTATATTACGGGTATGGAAAATATTCGTGATGTTATTCCTTTCCCAAGAGCTCCCAAGGAATGCGAGTTTTAAATCAACTAACAGATAATTATGGAAAATTGTGTTTTCTGTAGAATTAACAAGAATGAACTTCCTTCATGGAAGGTATATGAGACTGAACTTACTATGGTTTTGTTAGCAAAAGAAATGGAAGTACAAAGACACACTCTAGTGATTCCCAAACAACATTACAAAGATGTTACAGATATTCCCACAGCAACATTAGCTGATATGATGGAGGTTGCAAAGAAAATAATTCTTCATTATGAAAAAATACTCTGATCCATATGAGCAAATCTTATCGCGGCAACAGGTGATGGAGCACAACAATCGGTACCACATTTTCATTTCCATATTTTGCCAAGATTCAAAGATGATTGATTAGATACACGACCAAAGCTGCCAAAAATAGATGCGGATAAAGATGAATTATTGAAAAAGATAAAGATTTAATTCATTAAATTTTCTCATGAAACAACTTATATATATTCACTGATGAATGTGTCAGCCAGACAATGATACATTTTGTAAAGCACTTGAAACACGAGATTATGATCCTTTTGAAGAAAAGAAAAAACGAAAGGATTGGCTAAAAGAAGAGCTTAAATCAGACTATCAAATTATAAAACCCGATATGCCAAACAAACAAATGGCAAGCTATAAAGCATGGAAAATTTGGTTCGAAAAAATCTTTCCTTACTTTAATGATGAGGATTTAGTACTTATCGGACACTCGCTCTGATGAATGTTTTTGATTAAATATCTTTGAGAAAATACATTTCCTAAGAAGATCAAACAGCTACATTTAGTTTCATCAGTTTTCGATGAAAGTGATATGTCTGACGAAGAAAAATATGCATGAGATTTTGCTTATGATGAAAGTATTATTTCCAATCTTGAAAATCAAGCAGAAGAGATTTTCTTGTATCATTCTACTGATGACGACATAGTTCCCTATTCACATGTAGAAAAAATCAAAGCATATTTACCCAAAGCAAAGCTTATAACATTCACGGATAGAGGACATTTCAGTCAGCCAGAGTTTCCTGAGTTATTAGAAAATATAATGAAATAAAAAAAATTTTCAAATCCACCCTCACCCTCCTTTATCAAGGAGGGAAGGCTTCTCCCTTGAGACCAAAGGGAATCCAGCGAAGTCGGATAAAGGGAGATACCCGAAGGGAGAGGGATTTGTTAAAAAAAAATTAAATTAAATTTACTTTCAGATTATTTTTCATGTCCCAAATCATCATACCCAATCCTCAATCCTTCGACACCAAACTCCAAAACATCATCGCCGGATGACCAGAAAAATTTCATGTTATCGCGGATTTTGACAGGACATTGACCAAAGCATTCGTTGATGGAAAACCTAGGTCTTCCTTAGAATCCATTCTCGAACAGGAATGATATCTGGGAGAGGAATATTCCAGGAAGTCTCTCAATAATTTTGATACATACCATCCGATAGAAATAGATCCTACAATTCCTTTAGAAGAAAAGAAGAAAGCGATGATGAAACGATGGACACGTCAATTCACTCTTATGTTGGATGTCGGAATTACAAGAGATGTAATCAAAAAGACCGTACAATCCAAACTCGTGAATTTCAGGAAATGATATGAAGAAATTTTCGATACGCTTAAAAATAATGATATACCATTACTCATTCTCTCTGCAACAG
>JAQVBK010000377.1 GCA_028690365.1 Candidatus Cloacimonadota bacterium | reverse complement strand
AATGTTCTTTAATTTCAGTCAAATATTTTTTTATTATATTTTTATGCTAATAGTCATAATCATTTGATAGTGTAGTAATTTGTTGTTGGATTGTATTATTGTTTTTTCACTGCAGAGGAGAAAGAGATAAACAATGAATTTCTGTTTACTGTTCTTTAGGTTTCTCTTGCCTTTTTTTCTGTGCTCTCTGTGGTCTCTGTGGTTAATTTCCTTTTCCACCGCAGAGTGCGCAGAGTTTCGCAGAGAAGAAAAAAGACAATAGAACATTTATTTTTCTCATTCTATATTCTCATGCCTTTCTCTGAGTTCTCTGTGGTAAATTTCTTCTTCCACCGCAGAGTACGCAGAGGAGATGAGAAGCATGCAATTAATTTTTACTTGGAGCTGAATTCTCCCGGATTCTGCTTGGTCAATCTGGAAGATTTTTCTACTCTTTTCTCATCACTCTTCACGCTTTTCTTTCTTCTTATTATTACAGAAAGAAGGGATCTCCTAGGTAATCTCTATACAAATCTAAAAGAAAGTCTAATCTCAAGTATTAAGAGCAGCAAAGGATGGATATTCTAACTGTACTAAATTCAGATTTGTATATGGATAATACGCTGAATGAAATTTTTGTGTCGCTACTTGATAAGGTAATTATTTGTGTTCTACACACACAATTACCTCATTCTCGAAGAAAATGACCAGGTTATTAACGCAAAGATATGAAACATACCGATAACTACCAGAAGTCTAAACTTCTGTCAACTGAATCAAATCAAGTTTGGAGTCGGGATATACGAAGTTGAAAAGACCAGAGAAGTTGGATGGATGTTAACTCAGAGAAAGCCTTCTTCTTTAGCACAGATACTCATCAAAGAGTCTAGCGACTGATAACATATTGAGCAGGACAACTCACTATTCATGCTTGCCGTGGCAGCAGTATGAAATCAAAGCAGTAGCATTTCTATTGAGTGATTTAGGGGTTACGAAATCTCATTCACAACTTTATGTTATTAATGATAATCCTTATTCAGAATCACAATTTAAGACGCTGAAATATCGACCTGATTTTCCTTGTAATTTCCACTATATAGAAGCAGCAAGAGAAATCTGTAAAGTTTTTTCTGGTTTATCACAGAATTATCATTCTTGGATTCGCTTTCTAAGGCTGCATGATGGTAAACAGTATCACAAAACTAACTCGAAAAGTGTCCAATTTTAATTGACACATTCTGCTTATCCAAAGAAATGTTTGTAATGAGCTTAATGATAATCATTATGTTAATCAACTTCAAAGGAGTTTTTATGCGCTGTACTTTCGCACTTTTGCTAAATGATGAAATCCATAATTATGTCAGGAAGAAGGCGGTTCAAATAAACAGAGTAAGCGGAAATGCTTTCTTTGGAGCAATCCTGCCACCTCATATATCGTTGAAACAACCCTTCACTATCGAAGATATTGAAACAGTCGAAAAATACTTTGATATTTTCTCATCTTCTACAATGCCTGTTTCTATCTCTACTGGAGAGATATATCTCATGGATAATGTTATTGGACTAAAGATTGAGTCCTCTTCTATTTTAAAAAACATTCATTTCCAAATTAATTCTGAACTGTCAGATTATTGCCTTGATCCAACCGCATTACATGATGGTGATTCCTACAAGTTTCATCTCACAATAGCCATGAGTGCTTATAATTTAAATGCATTTCAATCGGCATATGATCAAATCAAAGACGAAAAAATCAAGTTCAATTTTATCGCAGACAGGATAGTTATGTTCATCTCAGAAGATGACTCTTTTCCAGATAAATACATTACTTACAAAATAAATCACTTGAACGGTAAATAAATGAATTGTAATAAACTTCACTACAATGAACTTCAATGTGAATCAGCTTTGAATAAACTCAAACGCAGAATTCCCTATGGCTGGGACCTAAATATCTACCGTGGTTGTGAGCATGCCTGCCGATATTGTTATGCAATTTATTCACATCAATATCTGAATGATAGGGAGTATTTTCAAAACATTTACATAAAAACCAATATTGTAGAAAAATTGGAAAAAGAGTTGAGTAACCCGGGCTGGAAAAGGGAAATAATTAATATTGGCGGAGTAACAGACAGTTATCAGCCTGCTGAAGTTGATTACAAAATTATGTCGGAAATACTTAAACTCCTTATCAAATATAAAACCCCCGCTATAATTTCCACTAAATCTGATCTTGTTTTGAGAGATTATGATTTAATAGATGAACTATCCAGAATTACGTACATAAATATTGCTTCTACAATAACCACAATGAATGAACAAATCAGAGAAATTATTGAACCGGGTGCTTGTACTTCTATGAGACGTTTTGCCATGCTGAAAGAGTTCCGCAAAACCAATGCTTCTGTCGGACTACATGTCATGCCGCTGATTCCTTTTCTCACCGATAATCGGGAGAATCTGGAATTGCTGATGTCAAATGCAAAAGCAAGCGATGTTCACTATGTTCTCACCGGAACCTTATACTTACGAGGCAAAACCAGAAAAGTATTCTTTGATATGATTAAGGAGAGTTTTCCTGAATTACTTGAACATTTTACAAATCTTTATAAAACAGGGGCTGCTGATAAAGCTTATAAAGACATTCTCTACAAGAATGTAAACGAGTTACGTACCAAATACGGCTTAAATGGCAATTACTCAAAGCAAATTAAAGAAAAGCTGAAATAACAATTATCCACCCAAGATATCCATCGCTTTCCAATTGAACCTGTATTTATGTTTATTACACTGCGTCATCCTTCAAAACAGGAAGTAGATATTGACATTAAGAGCTTGAAAAAAAGATTGGAGCTCATGAATTAAGTGAGGTGAACATGAACTTAGAAAAACAACTGGAAATAATCAGAAAAGGAACGGAAGAAATCATTCCGGAAAAAGAATTAATTGAAAAACTTAAAAAATCTGAAAAAACTA
>JAQVBK010000376.1 GCA_028690365.1 Candidatus Cloacimonadota bacterium | reverse complement strand
TAACTAAACTGAGATTATGGAGTGTCAATTGAGAATTTCAGAGACAAACAAATACTTCCTAAAGATTGTGCTGTTTCAGATGCTGATTTTTACCGTTTTCAGAATGATTTTCATGCTGAAACTGGGTTCACTTTTTGATGCAGTTCCCTGGAAAGATATTTTTCTGACATTCATTTATGGAATGCGTCAGGATATCTCAATTATTGGAACTGTTGTTCTTCCGATATATGTTCTGGCAAGTGTACCTTTTATAGGTATAGAATTTAACAAAATTCTCCGCAATATTATAACTGTTATCTTAGCGACTATAACCATTTTTTTCACGGTACTTCTGATAATTGATATTGAATTTTTCGCTGAGTTTAATTCAAGACTTAATCTGACTTTAACAGAGTATCTGGGCAATTTTGATAAAATAGTTGCTATGGTATGGAATGAATATCCTGTGTTTCTGTATTTACTGATTTTGATAGTTGTTTTTGTTTCTTTAATCTGGTTCTTTGTCAGAATGAATAAGAAAATAAAACACACTCAGGTCGGAATTGTATCCAGAATTGTAACTTTTATTCTTATATCAGGATTATTATTTCTGGGGGCAAGAGGAAGAACTGGTCAGGGCGTGATGAATTGGGGCGGAGTTTTCTTCAGTAGCCACAATATTTGTAATCAATCTGCAATAAATCCAGTGTATAATCTGTTCAGAGATTATTACTATACTCAGAAATCTGTAAAAAATAGCATAGCTGATCAAATAAACTATTTCCAGAATAATGATGATGCCTTGACATTTGCGAAACAGAAAATACTTACACAGACAGACAGTCTTATTTCTGAAGAATATCCGCTATACAGATTTCGTAAAAACGAGGGTAAACAACCACTTTATAATGTCTTAATAATATTATTAGAGACCTTTTCAGCTGAACTGACCGGTTGCTTGGGCAATGAATTCGGTTTGTCTCCATATCTTGATAAGATTGCATCGGAAGGGCTATTATTCAGCAGATTCTATTCAAATGGACAAAGAACCAATATGGCAATAAGTGCAACAATGTGTTCATATCCACCTTTACCGGGCAAATCAATGTTGGTGGAAGTTGACAGTCAACAGCACATTCCAAGTATAGCTGAGATATTAAAGAACTCCGGATATAATACTTTTTTCTTCCATGGTGCAGATGTACAATTCGATAACATGATGGGTTTTCTGAGAAGTAAAGGAATTGATAACTTTCTCAGCGACAGAGATTTTTCACGCAAAGAGTATTTAACAAAGTGGGGAGTTTCTGATGAAAAATTATTCTCCAGAACATTGGATATACTTGATAAAAATAGTGATAAACCTTTCTTTGGTTTGTTGCTGACTATTACAAATCATGCACCTTACGTAACGCCTCACGAAGATTTCGGTAAAGTAGAGAATCTGGGAGATTATGATAATAATTACAATACGCTTAAGTATACAGATTATGCTCTGGGAAAATTCATTGAGCAATTTTCTCAAAGAGAGTATTTTAAAAATACAATATTTGTGATATTGGGTGATCACGGAAGAGTATATCATCACGATCTTCCCTTTGATTACCGTGCTTCTCACGTTCCCTGTGTTATTTATGGTCCTGAAATCATACCCTATAAAGGTGTGGTTGATTCTACTGTGTGCAGTCAGATAGATATTGCACCTACAATCCTTGATTTTATGGGTGTTGATTATTATCACTCCTTTTTTGGACGTAGTCTGATGAACAAAAATAGAAACATGTCGGAAGCTTTTTCGTTAATTAGCAGGAATAATAAAATCGGAATTGTTTCTGACAGCTTGTGGTTTACAGCAGAATTTGGAAAATATAAATCACTTTTTCACATAAATGACTTTTCCGGAAACGAGATATCTAATGAATTTCCGGAATTGAGTAACGAATTGGAAAAAAACTTAATCGGTATACAACAAGCTGCTTATTATTTATACAAAGAAAAGAAAATTGCACCAAGTTTAATGAAAAAAAATTAAGGGGAAATTATGCAGAGAAACTCTAGATTAGTAGTTCTGTTTATAATTCTTGCAACGGTATTTAGCCTGAATGCACAGAATTTCGAACGAAGAACAGTTCTGACCAAGATGGTTTTAGCTCAATTGGACAGATTACATTTCAGTCCTGAGAAAATAGATGATGAATTGTCGGAGAAGGCATTTGACTTATATCTGAAACGTATTGATTATGCCAGAAGATACCTTACAAAAGAAGACGTGGCAAAGCTTGAAAGGTTTCGTTATACAATAGATGATGAATTGAAATTAAGCACTAATGAATTGTATGAAACAGCTAACAATCTTTTAAATGAGAAGATAGAATTTATTCAGGGGTTCTATAATGATTTCCTGGCTCAGCCGTTTGATTATTCTGTAAGCGATACACTTGAATTAGACTACGACAAGATTGATTTTTGCGAAAATGAAGCAGAATTAAAGGAAAGATGGCGTAAACTGCTAAAGTATCAGACAATTGTGCGCTATATTGATATAATTGACAGTGAAGAAATTGCAGTAGGCGATGATGATGTTGAAAAGAAAGATGTGAAAAGAGAGTATTTCTCTGAAGGTAATTATCGTCCCGAAATAGAAGAAAAAGCCCGTATGAAAATTAAAGAAAGAACTGAGCGCGCTCTAAAAAGGTTTCTGGAAGCGGATGAAGAAGATAGATTTGCCGTATTTCTAAACTCAGTTTTGAATGTATTTGATCCACACACCACTTATATGCCTCCACAGGTAAAAGAAGATTTCGATATTAATATGACGGGAAAACTGGAAGGTATAGGTGCAACACTGTCTGAAGAAGATGGCTACATAAAAGTAACTTCAATAGTTCCCGGTAGCGCATCCTGGACACAGGGCGAATTGACCCAGGAAGATGTAATTCTCAAGGTTGCTCAGGGAGATGAAGAACCTGTTGATGTTGTAGATATG
>JAQVBK010000375.1 GCA_028690365.1 Candidatus Cloacimonadota bacterium | reverse complement strand
AAACCGAAGGTTTGCGATCCGGCAAGGGAAGGCCCGCGGCGGGGATCCTATTTTTGCATTTAGGAGAGGGGATGCTCTTTTTTGCGGGAAAGGGGGACAGGGGCGGAAGGATTTTGGTAGTGGGTGTGAGATTCGGGAAGGGTAAGGTCGGGTGTGGATAGATGAGAAAGAACAAACCGCGTTCGCAAACTTTCAGTTTGCTCTCCGACTCGCTTCGCTCGCTTGAATCGGCGCGAATCCGCCCTACGGGCGAGATAATCGGATTTTAAAAATAATTATTGATAAAATGTCTTATTTCTCAAATAATTCACCCAGTAATTTTTGAAGAGTGCCATTTTTTATATGTGGTAGAGGATCAATCTGTCTAAAATTATGATGCTTGATTTTGAAATCTTCATCAAATGATAGAATGAAGCTGGATGCAATTTTGTAAATGATTTCAGTGGGTGCAAGACCGTAAACCTGTTTTTCAAATATATGTTGTAATCTCTTGGTTTTGTCCGGGTAGAGCATTTTCATCTTTGGACTCTGATACAATCGCTTGACAATTTCAGTAATGTATAAGCCCGACTTCACATACAGGTCTATAAATGTCTTATTAGGATCATCAAAACAACCAGGAGTTTCTATTTCCAGATTGTCAACCATTTTTACAACAATGTTTTTCGGGGTGAAAATCTGATTGGTTTTCTGTGGTGGGATATAGTCAAAAATATCTTCATTTGTTGTTTCATCAAAGTAGTTGGCAAGTTTACGTTTAAGATTGAGAAATTCCTTGACAGAATCGTCAAAAACTACTTCGTCAAAGAGATGACCTTTGAATTCTTTATCTTCACCCGTATTTTCATCAATGAACCTACCCCCATCACGCAAAAATCTGAACTGGTCAAGAGTAATACTTGTAACTTCTTTGAAGACGTTGTCTGGAATAATTGAATCAAATGACGCAAGTGTTACTGTCTCATCTTCATATGCCATCAGGAAGGCTGGAATTGATCGTGAAAATCCTCTTAGGTGGTCGCGAATCTTCTTTTCGATACCCTCTTTTTCCTGTACCTGTTTGTCAGTCTCTACGGTTCTAACTATATCTATCTGTGTCTCTTTTACATACTCGGAAATAGCGATTGTCAAGCTCTCCTGCAAAGCATCAGCAATGTCTTTTTGCTGTTCGTCATATTTCTTGTTAATTTCTTTTGTGGATTCACTTGGGTTACGGTTTTGTAGCTCCTCTTTTCGGTTTAACTCAATGATTTTTTGTTTGATATCGTAATCTGTGACTGTTTTTGTAATTAAGTAGTTGGAATCAGATTGAAGTTTACGTTCTATCTGTTTTTTCACTTTGGGGCGTAATTCACTACCATATACATTTTCAGTTGTGTCAACAATATTTTTGACAACAGTATCAACCATAAAATTTTTGAAATCTGTGAAGGCGGTTTTAGTTTCCTCTCCTCCGCGAAGTTTTTCAATGGTCTCCTGAATTGCATCTTTTGTGTATTCGGCTTCTTCTGGCTCGAATAGTTTTGTACCGAATTTATCATGTGCAAGTCCAATTACATATCCATCAGATAAGGCAACCTCACCATTTTCATTAAGTGATATTTTTTCAGTATCTTCACCTGAAATTCTAGGGGTGGCTTTAGGCTCATGAAATGGTGTAAATGCCTGAATAATATCTAGAACTTCCTGTGGTGCTGCAAAGACATTAGTGATATTCTGAAAGAGGAAATTGCTCATAAATCCGCGGCGAACAACTTCTTTGGATCTGATTTTACGAGGGATGGAAAGAACTTTTTCTGCATCAAGTTCAATCAATTCTCCCCCCTCATCTTCACCGATAACCGGGAAGAAATTCAGGAGTTTTCTGACATTTTGTTTGTGTAAATCATCCGTGCCTTTTCCAGCCGCCGTATCAGTTGACAAATCATTTGCAAATTTCTCGTAAATAGTCAAGGTTCGTCCTGGGTCAAAATCAAAGACATAGGCATTTTCTTTTCTCTCATATGTTGTCTTTCCATTTTTGGTGACGGTAAATATGTGAGTGTTCTGCGCTCTGAAGGCAGCTTGCATGTAAAGTGCGGGGCTTTTCATATTGGATAGCATCAAAACAGCAGTCCATTCTTTTATTGTAACTCCTGTAGTCAACTGCCCAACGGAAATGGTAATAGTCTTATCATAATCTCTGATGGCATCCTTAACCTTTTTCAGTGATTTGATAATTTCGTCATCATCTGAAAGTTTTCCGTCACCAGCTGCCAGGACAATTTTATAGTCTTTGAAGGTTGGGTGGTCTTTTAGTTTATTAGCAAGTGCTTTGGCACTTTCAACGCGGTTTAATAGCCATAATGTATGTTTCAGTTCGTCACGAAGTTCAGGAGTAGAGAATGGGAATTTTTTCTGAGTTGTAAGTGCGTCAAGGAATTTGTCAACAGAATCATCATGTTCAAACTTTCCATTGTTGTTGACTTTGAAGAATTCGTTCAGATCAAATGCATATTCCACAGTCTCGCCGTCAAATACCATACCTTGAGAGACTTCATCTTGGACAATTTCTGACATCTGGTAGGTGAACATGTTGAGTTTGGGAAGAGTTGCATATGGGTTTCGTTCTCCAGACTTCTCGTCCCATTTTTGTTTCATCTGCTGTTCATCTGCATAGGTCCAGTTGAAGATGGCATCGCTCGAAAATTTATCGTTTGCCAGTGCTTTGAATGGGGTTCCTGAAAGGTGTAGGGTGAATTTTCTTTTAATCTGGTCAAAGGCGATGTCTGTTTTATAGGTATCTACTCCTTCGTGTGCTTCGTCGATTATCAAAATATCCCATTCAGTATTTCTGATTTCTTCCAGTTTGTTTATATGTCCTCCAAAGTAGAGTGAACCTTTCAAATCTTGAAGGCTGACAAATTCTATACATTTTGCATTTGGGTTTTGTGTCAGAATTTTCTGGAATGCGTCGCGGGAAAAGAC
>JAQVBK010000374.1 GCA_028690365.1 Candidatus Cloacimonadota bacterium | reverse complement strand
AAGGCGGCAAGCTTAAGATGTTATCAGTTAAAAGCATTGAACTTATAGATGAGGGATTCACTAAAAGTGGTGAAACACTTATTCTCAATTCATTTGCCTGTTCAGCATTTCAAAAATTTGCTTGGTCCATTCAACATATTGATTACAATGAAACATATTTTACGCCTAACACGATTCTGTCTTTAATACAAAACAACTATCCAGTTAAGAATTATCCAGAGGTTATCAAATTTTATCATAATTGGGATAAGTACTTAAAATTTAGAGAGTATTATTTAACTACGCAAACAAAGCGACATTTTACAGTTGCTAATGTCGAATATAAAGAATCTTTTTCCATTAATAGAAGAAGATATCAACGAAATAAAGATCTCTATGATGAAAACCTTCTTGATTCAAGTAATGAGTTTTCAAAAGGTGAATTGATCGTTCTAGAACACGAATTGGAAGACACTGAGCCTTTTCATTTGATTCGAGTAGACCTAGAATTCAATCGACTGAAGTTTTTAGAAGAAAACGTCGAAAAAGGGAATAGAAAAACTAATAAGATCGAATCCAATATTCGTTCCTTTGCACGAGATAATCTGGCTTTATCTGAAACACCTCCAAAAGATGAAAAATATCACGAACAGTTAAGAAATAGTTTTCAACTAGAACAGAGATTCAAAATTGTTAAAAGAGAAATAGAACCTGATTGCACGGACTTAGAACAAAAATATGCAAAGACTATTAAAGACCAACTCGCTGCTATTGACACACTTTATCAGAATAAGATAAATAAAGAAACTGCGGATGCGACCAAGACAAAAGAAAATGAGTTGTCTATGCAATCAAGCGAAGCATTAAAAGATTATTCAAGTTTGCTTGAAAGCCAATTGGATATTGATATTAAAGAATTGACTGATATATCAGTTAAGAACCAGTATACAACCGCTATTGAAGACCGCCAAAAGCGATTGAAAAAAGAACTTAATCAACAAATTGACACCCTTAATCAACGACTTAAGAAAGGAAAAGTTGATGAGAAGCTAGCAGTCATCAAAAATCAAATCGATGAACTAAAGAAAACGTATGCTGATGAAATTGAAAATGTATATAAGCATATTGATCTTAGAAAGATGTTAGTTGACCGAAATGAAGCTTTAGTTCAAAAAAGAAAAAATGAGTTAGATACTGAACTAAAGAAAAATCTTTTAGATTACTCGAATGAATATAAACGCAAACTTGAGGTCAAGTATCAAGATATAGTAAAACAAGAGAAGAACACCAAGAAGCATACACTTGAAGAAGAACTCCGAACAATGATTGAAAAACGAATTCGTCTGGAAACAATTGTTCGTTTTTCGTTGTATTTCAAGACAGATGCGGAAAATCAATCTGGAGTTGTCAATGCACTCTATAACAAGAAATTGAGCTATCTGATTTACAATAACCGCGCAGAACAAGCAAAGATTGATCGTCAAAGAAACGCTCTGGAATCATTTTTTGAAGGCAATGTCAAAAATCCATATCTATCCACATTCCTATTTTCACCAGAAGGTTTGAATCCAAACATCTATCATAACCGTGAATGGAATTGGTTTTTAGAGAAATTAAACGATAAGCAAAAAGAAGCCGTTAAAAGAGCTGTTTCAAGCAACGGTGTGTTTTTGTTGCAGGGTCCTCCAGGAACAGGTAAAACCCAAGTAATTTCAGAGATTGTTGGTCATCTAGTCAAAGAAGGTAAAAAGGTTTTGATCTCCAGTGAAACCCATAAAGCTATTGATAATGTCTTTGAACGATTACCAAAGATTGCTGAGATTAGACCGATTAGGCTGATGACGTCTCAATCAGGAAAAGAAAGCGAATATAGTACTGAAAACTTGGTTGATAATTTATATTTCAACATTGCAGAACAGATGAAAAAGACCATCAGATCTTATGAGAATTTCGCTGAATATAAAGATAAATTTGATGTTGAATATAAAGAACTAATAATATTGAACCAAATATTAACAAAAAACAAACTGAAGAGTGATGAAATTTCCAAACAAATAAGTCAATCAGAACAATCATTTGATGCATTAAAAGAAGAGAGAAGTTCAGCACAAGATAAAAAAGAAGCATATGTCTATGAAAAGGACAAATTCATCAATACCTATAAACGAATTCAAAATCATCATTTTGGATATGATGAAGATCTTGATATGGCAAGTATCGATGAATATAAGAAAACTATTGAATCCATTATTGACGGCTCAATCTTTAATTCAACCAGTATTGATGACTTCATCAAAACTGTATTTACTGTGAAACCTCAAGAAGTTATCAATGAATTGAATCTCGTTCAGTCAAATAAGGATTCTTATGAACTTCAAGGTCAAAAACAATCACTTGTCAAGCAGATTCAGGAGCTCTTTGATTTAAGTGATGGTGAAGTTACAGACGCTATCAGAGATAAACAAAAGCAATTAAATGAGATTAAAAAGAAACTTCAAAATATTGATGATAATCTTGATCTGTCTGGCATGAATATCGGTAAGATATTTAATTCAAACTGGTTAAGCAACAATCAACAAACTGCTACACAACTATTAGAAAATCTTCAAACTAAAATCCTACAGATTAGAAATGATTTCAATGACAGATTGAATAGTCAAATTCAAAAGCAAGAAGATAAGATCAGCAAGATTAATGTCAAGATTGCTGAGATTGATTCGAAACTTAAAGATATATCAAATACAATTTCTAAATTACGAGAAAACCAATCATACCACGACTATCAGGACAGTAAAAACAAGTTGGAAATCAAAGTGGAAAACTTCCTCAAACAGTTTGACGTCGTTGCCAATTACAAATCTATAGATGAAGCACTTCAACTCATTCAAACTGAGTGGGAAGATTTGGAGCTGAATTTCAAGGAAAAGGAAAAAGAGAATCAAACAAAGATTCCTGTCTATAGAAAAATAAGTGACTATATCCAAAAAG
>JAQVBK010000373.1 GCA_028690365.1 Candidatus Cloacimonadota bacterium | reverse complement strand
GGATACTCTACTCCCGAAATTAATAAAGGGAGATATTGAGCTTTGAATATCGACACCCAGATCAATGAATTGAAATTACTCTTAATTGATTCTTTGAATGAGACATATCATAAGGATACTCATCTTTATGATAACGGACTATGTGAGCGCTCAAAAGTATTCAGGATTGGTTTGATTCTCTCACGAAAAATTATGAGCAATGAGTTATACTCCGGTTATTCTGTTGATAGTGAATACAATAAAAGAGGAAGTCTGGATAAAATAATAACTGGTGATTATGCTCAGTATCCTGATTTAATGCTTCATAAAAGAGGTGTTAATCCTGATGAAAACTTATTGGTAGTCGAATTTAAGGTTCAATCAACTTCCTTTACTAAAGATGGTTTTGATAATGATGTTAAAAAACTCGAATATCTAACTTGTGACAATGAATATAATTACAAATTGGGTGCTCATGTCTTTCTCTGTCCTTCCGGTTATATCATCAAATGGTATAAGTCAGGTAAACCGGAATCGGGTTTTAATATATTCTTTGATACAGAGAAAAGTAAGCTGGAAGAATCTGATCTAAAAGTCCTGAAGAACAAATTTTTGAAAGAATATGATAAAAAGAAATCCAATTAATAAAACAGAATCTCTCTAAAGAATCAGTTCTCGTCATCCCATGTTTAAAACACATACAATTTATAATAATTAAAAACATTCTATAAAATAATAAAGCGTGGGAATTTTAGAAATGTCAGCGGATTTGCAGAGTAGTAGTCTGAAAAATATAAGCGAATCAAAACTCTGTGAATACATGGGGACTGACAAATTAATAGAAAAAGTAACCTTTGAAGCGAAACGTGCAACAGGAAAAAGCGGCAACGGTCAGGTGCCTGCCGACTTTTACCCCACATACAGCGGGATGGCAAACACTTTAGGAGGAACTGTAGTCTTTGGCCTTGAAGAAATTCACACAAAGGAAGGGGAGACAAGGTTCAAAGTAGCCGGAATAAAAAATCCTGAAAAAGTAATTGATCAGCTTTTTTCAACATTAAACAACAGATCAAAAGTCAGCCTGAATCTAATCACAAACGACCATATAAAAATCGTCCCCGTTTTGGATACAAGCATCATAAAAATTACAATACCAAGAGCAGAACGTGAGCAAAAACCCATCTACCTGAACCAGAACCCGATAAATCATACCTATATAAGAAACGGCTCCGGTGATAACCTTGCAAGAGAAGAAGATGTAAGACTGATGATAAGAGAAGCATCAACGCAGACAACCGATGCTGAAATATTAAAACACTACACAATAGATGACTTAAACCCTCAAAGTGTGCTTGCATATCGTAATTTGTTTAGAATAACCTCCCCGTCACATCCCTGGAATGAGCTAAACGATGAAGAATTCCTCCAGAGAATCAAGGCCTTAAACAAAGATCGCTCCAAAAATTTATCAGGAATAACAAAAGCCGGACTTTTAATGTTTGGAAGTGATCAGATAATCACAGATCACTTCCCATATTATCACCTCGACTATCTGGAAAAACATTCTGACAATCCAAAGATTCGTTATGACAATAAAATATCATCAGGTCAGGGCACATGGAGCGGGAACATATTCGATTTCTTCCGTGAAGTCAACCGGAAATTACTGCAGAATCTTGATGTCCCTTTCAGACTCAGAGGCAGACAGAGAATTGATGAACCGGCATATTCCGAAGTATTGAGGGAAGCACTTGTAAACTCTCTTATTCATGCAGATTATACAGGTTCAGCGCCTGTAAAAATTGAAAATTATCCTGAGATATTTGTTTTTACAAACCCTGGTGATATGCGGCGTCCTCTTGCCCTTGCCAAAGAAGGAGGCATCAGCGACTGCAGAAACAGAATTCTACAGAGTATGTTCAACCATATCGGATATGGAGATCAGGAAGGATTTGGCATTGTTACGATCTACGAAAAATGGAAACAGCAGACCGGCGATGAGCCGGCTTATACCGAGTCTTCACATCCGGTAATGACAACACTCACACTGAAAAGAAACCCTGTTCTCCTTAAAGGTGAAGCTGAACCCATAAAGGTGAAGCTGGAGACTCTTAAAGGTGAAGTTGAACCCTTAAAGGTGAAGCCTGAGACTCTTAAAGGTGAAGCTTCAGAAAAAGATAAACTATTGACTCTTTTATCTAATGAAACAAAAATCCGGATAAACGAGGTTGGTAAACGTACAAATCCTGAATTTATGAAAGAAATTATTCGGGAAATCTGTTCGCAGGAGGATTTTACATTAGATGAACTTTGTATCATATTAGGGAGGAAAAACCGTACAACACTATATGATAATTATATCAAAAAAATGCTCAACGAAAAAAAGCTGATTAAAACGAATCCTGATAAACCAACATCCCCTAATCAGAAATATAAAACAGTCCTCTCCCAAAAGGAGAAATCCAAATGACATTCACAGAAGCCAACTTTGAAAATTCAATAATTGAAATCTTTCGTGACAGCCTCGGCTACAAATATCAATACGGGCCTGACGTAATCCGGGACTATCACAACCCCCTTTATGAAGAGCAGCTCCTCTCTTCCCTTAAAACAATCAACCCGAAACTTCCCGAGACAGCCATTGAAGAAGCGGTTTACAAACTCAAAAATATAGGAACAGGAACACCAATTCAGAAGAATTTCATCTTTACGGATTATCTACAGAACGGAATTTCCGTAAAATACTATGACGGAAAAGAAGAGCGCTCAACCCTTGTATATCTCATAGATTATCAAAACATAAAAAACAACACATTTCATGTAATCAACCAGTGGACTGTCGTTGACGAAGTTGAAAAACGCCCTGACATTGTTGTATTCGTAAACGGACTTCCGCTTGTGGTAGTCGAACTCAAATCCCCGTCCAGAGCGGAGACTGATGTTTCAGCAGCATACAGACAGCTTCGAAATTACATGTATGACATTCCCTCT
>JAQVBK010000070.1 GCA_028690365.1 Candidatus Cloacimonadota bacterium | reverse complement strand
TTGAGCAACAAAGTGTTTTGCTCCTTCGTCGTGGTGTGGATAGTGTTCATTTCAGGCAAATTTCAGACTTATCCACATTGGATGACAAAAAAACTCATTCTCCTGAAGCTTATGCTTCTTTTTTTTTTGCCATCATATCTTTCATAATTTATGTTACACTACCAATTTTATTTTAACATAATCGTTTTATGAATTTTGCTAAAATCAGGCGTATTCATTCTTATAAAATAGATTCCTGATGAAATTTTTTCCCCATAAGAATTCAGTCCATTCCAGACTATCGTATGAGTGCCGGCTCTAAAATCTTCACTAATCAGTTCTCTGACAAGCTGACCCTTGTTATTGAAGATTGAAATAGTTATGAAGCTGTTCTTCTCCAGAGAAAAACTGATAGTTGTCTGGGGATTAAATGGATTTGGGTAAACTCCCAGTAAATCAGTTGTAAATGAAGCATTTGCATTATTGGTTCCGGTAATTTCTACTACAACGCTGTTACTTGGTTCAGACTCACCCTCGTTATAAACAGCCGTAATGTAGTATGTGAAAGAGCCTGTAGGTAAGTCGTAGTCAGTAAAAGTTAGCTGACCGGGATTTGTTAAACCGGTGAGAATAGTGTTGTTTTTATAAATGTTATATCCAATTAATTCTCTGTTTCTGAGTTTTTTTATCTTGCAAGAGTTTCTGCTGAGATTAACATCTGAAGCCGGAGAACTCCACTCGAGTATAACGTCATTATTATCAAGGGAATAACTCAGATTCTGCGGTGGATTAAGCACAAAGGCTTCCGCAGTTGCGGTATCAGGTTCGGAAGGAACAGATTCAATGTTGCCAGTATAAATTGCAGTAACAAAATAGGAATACGATTGATCCGGTACTACATCAAAATCTGTATAAGAAACTGATGTAATAAGATCGTCATTAATCTGATTTCCCTCTCTGAAAAGGTTGTAACCAAGAATATTTGCTTCGTCAAAAGGAGTAGACCAGTTGAGTTGAATGTATTCAATTCCACCAGTGGCAGAGAATGTCGAAGGTGGTAAGATGTAATTGAATTCCGAAAAAGATAAAGCATCAATTCTAATTTGATCATTTCCGTGTGAATTTGTATCGTCTTTGTTGTATTTCCAGGTGAGAGAATGAATTCCGGATTGAATCTCTGTTGTAAACAAGAACCATTCTTGTTCACCTGACCAAGAAGAAATTAATTGATCATCTATAAAAAAGAAAAGAAAGTCTTGATTAGATTCTGTAGATGTCTTCAAATAAAATTTTATTATTCCCGTGTTCATTATATTTAAAACCAAATTCAATTCTGATTCCTGATTATCGGTTATAGCGCCGCTTACTGCTGAATAACTGCCGCTAAAGAAATCTGAATTGTCTACAGTCCATGATTCTTCTCCACCTGTTTGCCAGTTATGCTGAGAAAAATCACCTGATTCAAAATCTTCGTCTACCTGATAGTTGTCGATAGTGAAAGAGACAACGTTTGAAGGATAAGATTCATGAGTATCGAAAACTTTTGATATAAAGATTGAGTAATTGCCGTCAGCCACATCTTCGAGAGCTATCTGGTTAACTGTTAGCAGTTCTTCTTCTGCTTCATTGTTAATGTAGAGTCTGTAACCAAGAAAAGTTCGGCTGTTTGTTTGTGGATGAACATATCTGACTGCTTTTTGTCTAATCTCTCCATTGTTGTCTGATAACCAGAGATTGATTAAAAAATCTCCGTCTGCTAGAGTGTAATCATCAGGATTATCACTTAACAGATCAAGTAAAACTGAAGCACCGCTATTGGCATCATCAAAGGCAACATTTGGATAGGCGTTATCAGTATCATTACTAAGAGGTTCGATGAAAATCCCGACAGTTTGAACTGCTGAAAGGTTGCCTAGCGATACAGAGTTTTCCCAACCATTGTTTACTGTTGTAGATAAACCGGTTAGAACTTCTATTGGCTGGAAAGTTTCCCAGTCAATTACATGAATATTGTAGTTATGAGTTCCTTCAATTCCGAAAGAATTGTGACAGAAATCAATTCCGGTTAGCTGATAGTCTTGGTAAATACTTAAATCAAATATGGTTCCGTAACCATATCCAAACTGCTGAATATTACCCGAATAAGCATTATTATTGTGATAAGAGATTGCGCAGTGAGAAGGATCTGCATCAGTCCATTCCAGATTGATAGTATTCATTTCAGTTACGTAACCATTTAGTACAGGAGCGGGTCCTAACTCAGAAGGTGTCAAAACAAAATTTTGCACAGTAGTTTCTGCTGTAATTATCTGGATATTTTCATATGTTACTGTGGAATAGTCAGGTGCAGAACAGCTTACGGAATATATACCCGGATTCAATTCAACAGAATAATTGCCAAATTCATCTATCTCTGTGAAAATATCATTGATTTCTATAGTTGGCATATTAATTGGCAGATCACCATAAATAGTGGAAACATTTCCGCTAAGAACACCCGGAGCTTCATTGGAGATTACAGTTAAAGCATATTCTCCAGTAAACTGACGGCTGTCCGGTCCGTTTTGCCAGTAGGCAATGTTTAGGAAATAGTATCCTGATTCCTCTATTTGCATGGAGATATATGGTTGACTGTCTCCATGTGAATCATCGTCTGCTGCAATGTAATCATCAATTTCTACATTGCTTCCATCTTCGTTTGAAGGACCATACAACCATGCTTTTGGATCAAGATCAGATTCGTTAATCAGTTCCGTGAATATTTGTATTTCGGTGTCTCCGTTAAGATAGAATCGATACCAATCTGTATCGCCGTAAATTCCTATTTCATAAGGTTCAGATATTATCGGCAGAGTAAGTTGAGTTGCGGTTTGAGGAGTATCATTGAAATCCACATCGGGATTTGGTAACATTGCAAAGTCTACAATTGTATTTTCTCCATGGGTAATTACCACTTCATTTTCATTGACGGTAAAGTAACCATACGCAACACAAAATACTGTATAATTGCCTGCAGGGACTTCAAATGAATAATCTCCAGCCTCATCTGTATAACCAACTGGACCAGGATTACCCACCATAATTCTTGCTCCTTCAATAGGTAACATATCCACGTCATTCCAAACATTACCTGAGATAGTTCCCATCTGAACTAAGTTGTAATCAATGTGTAAAGAATAGCCTCCAATCAGACTTCTTTCCGGGTCGTTTTGATAATTTGCGATTCTCAAAAAGTAATATCCATCGGCAGGGGCAATGAATTCAATTTCCGGTTGAAATGATCCATGTCCATCATCATTACTGGCAATAAATGTTCCGGGGATAATGTCTGAACCATCTGCTTCGTGAGGTCCGTATAACCACAACTCAGTATCCAGATTTGATTCCTCAGATGGTTGAGTATACAATACCCAGGAAGTGTTTTCTACCAAAAATACTCTGAACCAATCAATATCTCCTTCATGATTTATGGATAATTCATCTAAAGCTGCGGGAACGGTTTCAATGACTGTGGCTGTCTGGGGAGTGTCATTTCCGTCAGGGAAGAATACTGTGATTGTTGCCGGATTGGATGAGGCTGATTCTCCTTGAGGATTAGTATAAACTGCAGTTACTTCGTATGTGTAGGTTGAATCTTCCAAGACATTGCTGTCAGTATAACTGGTAGTTGAAGTTGTTGTTAAAAATTCTTCGTTTCGATAGATATTGTAACCGTTGAGATCGCGCAGCAAAGGGGAATCCCATTCTAAAACTACTGTGAAACCAAGCATTTCTGCACTAAGATTAGTTGGTGGAATAAAACTAACTTCCTCAGTTGTAAAGTTCCAGATCGGGCAATTTGTTGCATCAGAGCGGTTGTTTCTGTTAACATTATTACGGGTGATATTTTGTCCGTTTCTTTCGTTTGTGAATGGAATAATCTGCCAGAAATACTGAGTTGAAAATTCCAGTCCGGTTAGCTCATAATTTTCAGCAGTAAGGATTATTCCATCTATGTAATTATCGGGTGTAGATGTACCATTGCCGTTTGTTCCCACGTAAAGCTTATATCCATCGGGAGTTGGTTCACCATCAGATTGCCATTGTATGGTAACTGTAGTTGGAACAACAGCTCCTAACTCAGGATAAACAAGTTGAGCCGGATTTGGATTGATAGTAGGATTGTTCAATAAAACTATTTGAGGGTAGATATCGTAGCCTTCTGAACTGAGCAGAAAATTAATCTCGGCGGTTCGATCCGATTCATGGTCGATAGTGACTGTCAAATTATCCGCAGGCAACCAATCTGTAGAGAAGTTCCCTGCATTGATTTTAATTACTCCGTGATTATCGGTTGTGTAGTAGTAACAATCAGGAGATGTTTCAGTAAGATAATCTCCCTGGGCGTTGGTAGCAGAAAACTGAATACTGTTTTCAGCCGGAATTGTGCCATCATAATCGGTTATATTTATGTAGATCGGATGAGGAATTCCTGCACTCAGGAGTGTGCTTGAAAAAATAATAGTAAGAATAAATACAGCGATTCTATTTTTCATAATTCACCTTCCTTCTGCTCTTCTCATTTCTGTCTGTAGGCCAGATTGATTCACCGTTAATATTGATGAAATAAACTTTGCCGCCTGTAACTTCAAAATCATTCTCCCAACCTTCTGGTTTGTTAACCGCTGTTTTCCATGCTTGTTGATCATTCAGCCATTCACTAACGGTGTCACACTGAGTTATATCTTCTGCCAGATCAGAAGCTGTTTGGATGGTATTTTCACCCAATGGTATCATAATAAGATTAGCGTTTGTACTGTTGGTGGTTTGTAGGGAGTACTGAGGTTGTTGAGTTATATCTCCGTAGCTGTAAACAATGATGTCTGAACTGCAGTTGATTAGATAAGGCATTCCGGTTTCGAGGGTCGAGGTTATCTGCCATTGTTGATTTGCTGTGTCCCATTTTTTTACCTCAGTTATCTGTGGATAATCGGCAATCAATTCACTAACAGAAGTGTGACCGGCAAGAGGAAGGGCAATAAAATTATCTCCCATTAAACATTCATATCGGAAAAAACCGACAACATTGCTGGGAGCAGATTCAATAGCAAACAAACAAAAAACCAAGGCAACCAGAAACAAAGTATAAAATAGCCTCTGCATAAGTCCTCCAAAATCTCATTTATAAATACATCAAAAAAAACAGACAAAAATTTTACAAGAAAAAAGTAGTAATTAATTACTGTTTAGAATTAAATCAGGTCAGCAGGGTGTTTGCTTTCTTAAGTAGAGAAACGATAGGTAATTTCTGGGGACACTTTTCTTCACAAATATGGCATTCTTTACACACGTGGGCTCTTTTATCTTCCGGAATCCATGTGTAGAGGATTTTCATTCTTCTGAGGTCATCATAGATTTTGGCTTGATTGTAGGTGTCAAAGATGTCAGGGATAGGAATTCCCTGAGGACAGGGCAGACAGTACTTGCATCTTGTGCAGGTAATAGGGGAAAGTTCTTTAAAAGCTTTTCTGACTTCTGAGAAGGTTTTTAACTGAGTTTCAGTAAAACAGTTTTCACTTGAGTTGGAAACAATCTGGATGTTTTCTTTTACCTGTTCAATGGTTGTCATACCGCTCAGAATTATTCCTACTTCCTTTCTGTTCAGTAGTCATTTCAAAGAAGCTTCGACAGGGTTCAGATTTAGTCCGCTTTTATCCCAGATTTCCTGGACAGAATGGGGTGGAATTTTAGCGATTTGACCTCCCCGTAGAGGTTCCATAATTATGATACTGAGTCCTTTCTGATGGGCGTATTCCAATCCTTTCAGACCAGCCTGGTATTCGACATCCATGTAGTTGAGTTGTATCTGACAAAAATCCCACTTATTATAGCTGTCTACAATTTCTTTGAAGACGGGAAATTCATCATGGAAAGAGAATCCTATGTAGCGGATTTTTCCCTGAACTTTCTTTTGTTCCAACCATTTGTATACTCCGAGGTCTTTCACTTTAGTAAAAGTTTTCTGATCAAGGGCGTGTAATAAGTAGAAATCTATGTAATCGGTTTGCAGCTTCTCCAATTGCTCATTAAAGTACTTGTCAAAATCTTCATAACTGTTTGTTAACCAGACCGGCATTTTGGTGGCGAGCAAAACTTCATTTCTGTTGTTTCTTCTTTTGATGTAATCTCCGATGAAATTTTCACTTTCACCGCCATGGTAGGGATAAGCTGTATCCAGATAGTTTACGCCATTGTCAATAGCGTAGTCTAATAGAATTCCGGCTTTTACTGAGTCAATCTTTTTGGAATCGTTATCTGATATAGGTAAACGCATCATTCCTGCACCTAAGACCGGTACTTTTTGTTGTATTTTACCAAATTTTCTATACTGCATATAACCTCTTTATCGTCCTTTTTTTAAGTAGAGTTAGTTATAATTACAAACAAGCAAATTATATTCCAGATAAAAGAATCGATATTTTACTTCATAAAAAATGAGAATTAGTCTGAGAAGAAACATAGATGTTGTAGGTGTTTTCAATTTGTGCTTCAGTAGAAGAGCTTTTTCTCCACCCCAAACTCTCAAGTTTGCTAATATCCAGCAACTTCCGGTAAGTTCCATCTGGCTTTGTGTTATCCCAGATTATACGACCTTTAAACCCAACAATGTTTTTGATAAGTTCCGCTAATTCATTAATTGGAAGATCTTCACCTGTACCTACATTTACGTGTCCATAATCTGAATAATTATCCATCAGGAAAATTAGCGCATCTGCCAGCTCATTTACATGCAGGAACTCTCGGTATGGCTTGCCTGAGCCCCAAAGAGAAAGTGACACTTCATTAAATGGTGAATTCTGAATTTTGAATTCTGAATTACTAACAATAATTCCAAAAGAACTCAATAAACTTAAGATTTCTTCATTAGAAATTTCTGACGAGTGTTTTTCTCTAGTAGAATAAGGTTTAGTTCCCAAATCTTTTTTTATAGCCTCGAAATCATTATTCTCTAAGCATTTTGCTAAATGCATTTTACGAATCATTGCCGGTAGAACATGAGATGAATCAAGTTTGTAGTTATCATTAGGACCGAACAGATTGCAAGGCATTGCAGAGATGAAATCACATCCATGTTGTTCTCTGTAATAATCACACATCTTCAGTCCGCTTATCTTCGCAAGAGCATAAGGTTCATTAGTTTCTTCGAGTTCTCCGGTTAGCAGATATTCCTCTTTAATCGGTTGTGGACAGTTCTTAGGATAGATGCAGGAGCTGCCTAAAAAAAGTAGTTTTTTGACTCCGCCTAAATATGCTGAGTGAATAATGTTAAATTCAATCATCATATTGTCATAAATGAAATCTGCTTTATAACTGCTATTTGCCAGAATTCCACCAACTTTGGCTGCAGCAAGAAATACATAGTCGGGTTTCTCCTTTTGGAAGAAATCAATAACCTGCTGCTGATTTCTTAAATCACATTTTTCGTGAGGAGTGAAAACCAAGTTATTGTATCCAGAATCAGTTAGCTTTCTGACAATCGCCGAACCAACCAATCCTCTGTGACCAGCCACATAGATTTTTGCTTCTTTCTCCATCAATATCCCCTTTTTTTTACTTTTTCCCAATCGGATTTTGTCATCATTTCTACAAGTTCAGAAAATTTTGTTTTTGGAATCCAATTCAATAATACTCTGGCTTTATTGTAATTACCTACCAAAAGTTCAACATCTGTGGGTCTATAATACTTCGGATCGACTTCAATTAAAACTTTGCCGGACTTTTCATCAATCCCCTTCTCCTCTTTTCCTTTACCCTGCCAAACTATGTTTATATTTAAACATCTGAAAGCCAATTCTACAAATTCTTTCACGGGATGGGTTTCATTGGTTGCCAGGACAAAATCTTCTGCTTCTTTATATTGGAGCATTCTCCACATTCCCTCAACATATTCTTTGGCGTAGCCCCAGTCTCGCTTAGCATCAAGATTCCCCAGATAAAGTTTGTCCTGCAATCCCTCTTTAATTCTGGCAGCAGCTCTGGTGATTTTTCTGGTTACGAATGTTTCACCTCTTCTCGGAGATTCATGATTAAAGAGAATGCCGTTAACAGCAAAGATTCCGTAAGCTTCACGGTAATTTTTTATAATCCAGTAGGCGTATAATTTAGCAATTCCGTAGGGTGATCTTGGATAAAATGGAGTGGTCTCAGTCTGAGGAATTTCCTGGACTTTACCAAACAGCTCACTGGTAGATGCCTGATAGAATTTTGTCTTGATCCCTGTTTCCTTTATTGCATCCAGGAAACGTAAGACTCCGATTGCATCGATATCAGCAGTATATTCAGGGACTTCGAAGGAAACCTTTACATGGCTTTGAGCTCCCAGATTATAAATCTCATCCGGTTGAATTTTCTCCAACAACCTGTTAATGTTACTGCTGTCAGCCAGATCACCATAATGAAGGAATAATTTTTTATCAAGTATGGCAGGGTTGCTGTATAAATGATCAATTCGTCCGGTGTTAAACGAAGAAGAACGACGTATCATTCCATGGACAGCGTAACCTTTTTCCAGTAGAAATTCTGTCAGATACGAACCGTCTTGTCCGGTAATTCCTGTGATTAGAGCTGTTTTCATGTGACTCCTTAATATGAAATTTTATAAATCTTTAGTAAAAATGAGCTAAAAAGACTAGTACCCCAAATTTTCTTGAACATTTTCTCATCCTCGATGAATCTTCTATTATCTCGTTTTGCCTTTGATGTTTCTGCTTCATTATGTATTCTATGATAAACTAAAACCTTAGGGATGTAAACAAAAGCTCCTTTCCGATTAGCTAGTTTCCACCAAGCATCCCAATCAAGATTTATATGAAAATCTGGTGAGAATTCAAAATTTCCTAATTGCTCTTTGTTATATGTGACACTGGGACAACAGATTGGAGAGCCAAAGGAAAGAATGAGTTTTTTTATAAATTTGCATTTTATGCTTCGTTTGAAATAAAAAGGCATAAGGAGAATTCTTTTTACTATTAGTCGAAGATTCCACCTGATGACTTGATTGTTAATTATCTCTGCATAATCAGAGAAATAGATTAATGCACGAGGATGTTTTTTAATACATGAAGAGACCTCAGAAATATAATTGCTTAAATATACGTCATCTTGATGAGCAAGGGTAGCGTATTTATTCCCACAATGATTCAACGCAAAATTCCAGTCTGAAGCAATACCACCAGAATTGTGATTGATAGAAACTAGAATATCAAATTTCTCTGCAATATTGAGTATTTTCTCTATTGGTGTAGACGTTGAAACTATTATCTTCACTTTTATTCTCTGATCAAAAAGAGATGACAAACATTCCTGAAAGAATGAACATTTGTTATATGCTAATACTACAATAATCATTTTTGCCTTTATTTAGTGATTAAACATAGATTCACAAAAATTCGCTATGTGTTTCACAAATGAAAACAAAAGAAGCAATGGCATTAACAAATATAACCACTGTTTAATTCTTGCAATGTTCAAATACATTTTCAATTCTCCTAATCTCATATCCAATCTTCTGGAGCTGAGTCCTCCTTTGCTTAGAACCGGTCTTCCCAGTGTAGTTAGTTTAGTTGGAGTGAAATAGAAATCATACTTAATAGCTAATCTTACA
The DNA here is from genome assembly GCA_028690365.1 of Candidatus Cloacimonadota bacterium. GTDB lineage: Bacteria > Cloacimonadota > Cloacimonadia > Cloacimonadales > JAQVBK01 > JAQVBK01. Next base: position 4,085 of record JAQVBK010000070.1, on the reverse strand, counting down.
AACAACTCATGATCTTCACAATATCTCATTTCCTGATTGAACCGTTCTTTTACGCAAGTTTTAATTACTACTCCGGGGGTGCAGGCAATGTTCAGAAGCATAAGTTTAAAATAATGATACTTTCTTGCGTGAACATTGACGTCTATTTCTGAATTTCTAAACTGAAAATCATTCACCGAATACCCATGAGCTAAAAAATCAATTCTATTTTCAGTTAAAATGATTTTTACGATTTCTAATTTATTCTTGTGCCAAATATCATCAGCATCCAGAAAAGCAATGAAGTCTCCTTTTGCCATATTCCAACCGGTATTTCTTGCAACAGATGGTCCTGAATTTTGATTAAGTTTGATTAGTCTTATTCTTGGGTCACTATACTTTCCCACAATCTCAAGTGTATTGTCTGTGCTTTTATCATCAATAAGAATAAGCTCGAAATTTTGATAACTCTGATTCAGAACAGAGTCAATAGCTCTTTCAATAGTTTTATGAGCATTGAAGCATGGGACAATAACGCTGAAAAACATCTCTTTTTTCATTTGAATCCCTTGATGAAAATTATCTGATATTTAGGAGAAATAACTTTTTGGGCAAAGGTAAAAACGAAGTCCATTACAAATCTGTAAATATAGTAAGGTATTATTGAAAACCCTCGAATGGTTCTGGCAATCTTAAAATTTTCCCACAAAGCCAGCAATCTTAATAAACCATTATCAGATAACCCTCCCGCAAGTATTGATGAAACTGTTAGGTCTATTTTTTTAAAAACTTTATTGTTTTTATATGCTTTGATTATGAAGTTATAATCATTCGCTATCTTAAAGGAAGAATTGTTTATGTCGATCTGACTGAAAATTTCTCTTTTGCAGAACAAGCTTTGGTGACTAAAAATCATTCCTTTATAAAGGTCAGAAAGTTTTCCTGCTTTTTGAGTTCTAGTGAAACCATTGTATCTTTTATCATAGCGTATTTCATGGTTTCCATAAATTAAATCATGCGCTGAGTGATCCTTATAGAAAATTTCACTAATGACATTACTACTATAAAACCAATCTCCACTATTCATAAAGTTAATCCATTCTCCGCTTGCCAGGTTAATTCCTTTATTCATCGCATCGTAGATTCCATTGTCCTTTTCAGAAATCCATTTCATTCTGCCAGAGAATAAAGGCTCATATCTCTTTATGATTTCCACAGTTTCATCAGTAGATCTTCCGTCAATGATAATATATTCAATATTTGGATAGGTCTGATTTAGTACAGACTCAATGGTTTCCCGAATAGTAGATTCGCTGTTGAGGCTGACTGTAATTATTGTGACTAGCGGAGTTATCAACAAATTACTTCTCCGTTTCTTTTGCTATTAATAGGGTTTTTATTATGCTGTCAACTGTCAGTCGACACAGAGAATTCGTTTTTAATTATACTTTGATATAACTCGATGTACTTTTCTACAATTACCTGACTATCAAATTTCTGAACTATTTTCTGTCTGGCATTCAAACAGATATCATTATAATCATTATTGTTTAGAACCCATTCAATACCTTTGGCTAAATCTCTACTATCATAAGGTTTTGCCAGATAACCGTTTACTTTATGATCAATTAAGTCGCAATTTCCCCCTATATCAAATGCAACTACCGGAGTTCCGCAAGATAAGCTTTCCATAATTACATTTGAAAGATTCTCTTGTAGGCTTGGAACAACTACCACATCACAGGATGAGTAAACGATAGTTAAACTTATTTCGTCATTAATCTGTCCCAGATAGTTTGATTTATATGGAAGTTCACTCTGGTTTTCAGGTTGGCTACTGCCGAATATTGCCAGTTCAATTGATTGCAGATTAGCTTCCCGCAAGGCATTCTGTAGTTCCTTGAAGCCTTTTCTTGGATCACTAACAGCATTCATAGCGCCAAATAGAATTATTTTCTTATCAGTTGGTAATCCGAGAATACCTCTGCATTCCTTTTTATTAACGGGTAAAAATTTGTTTGTATTGATCAGATTTGGAAGATTAATAACAGTAGTATCTATAAAAAGTGAACTCTTTCTAGCGCAAAATGTTATCCAGGTGCTAAGACCTACAATAGTGAGATTATTGATCTCAGAAATAGCTTTCTTTTTGTTGAGATGGTTTCTGAAACTTATATCTTTCTTGAGATTACTGCCTAAGATTTTACAAGCATTACACTGTAAAAAATATTTATCACAACATTGACTATAATGACATCCTCCCGTAAAAGCCCACATATCGTGCAAGCTCCACACAATTGGAGCTTTGATTTTTTTTAGTTCACTGATTCTAATCATTCCTGCACAAATCCAATGCAAATGAACAATATCTGGATTAAGATCATTAATTTGATTAATAATGCTTTTGTTTGGTAGATTCCCTATACTGAAGATGGTTCTGATTCGCCTCCTATAAAAAAATAAAGGCAAGCAGTCTAATGCGGATCTGAAATGAAGACTTAATGATTGGAGTAGATAATTTAATGCAGGAAACTCTGACGTTATTTTTTTTCTCATTGCTGAAGAATTAACCAAAACACGATAATCATCACTTTTCTTCCGCATAACTATCATCTTTGAGTCAATTCCATGATGTAAAAGAGCCCTATGTAATCTGTAGGCAGCTCTGGCAGCTCCTCCTTCAATGTCAAATGTGTTAATGATGAGTATTTTCATTTAATTCTCAGATATCTTCTTAATTTGTTCCATATAGATAAATTGGTTTTGTAATGACTACTTATCCTTTCTGCAGCGTTTATATTCTCTTCTAGTTTTTCAAGAAAATGAACATTTTTGTTTTGATTGAGTTTTTTTGTAGATAAAAAATCTGCTTCAGCACAATTCATTCCTGAACCGTCTAACCCAATATTAGAAACGTATGATATTGTTGGGTTTGCACATAATCCCCTATTAATAAAAATGGTTGCGTACCAAAAGATAGCCCATGTGTTTAATTTCCCCTTTTTATTAAGTAATACTTGTTTCCAAAATACTCCTGAATTGCTAAGGTCAAACAACGCTACATCTTCTTTTGTGAAGGAGTCTAATACTTTGTCTACATTTTTCTCAAACTTAACCCATCGATTTGCCCAAGTTCCCCAACCCCAGCAGTTCATAACTCTCCAAAGGAAAACATCATCTAAGTCATCAGTCTTTATTGGATAGTTCCACCCGCTAATGTGCCAAACTTTCTTTTCATCTTTATAGAATTCCAGAGCATCATTCATAAATTTTAGGAAATATGGACTTGTTACTATATCATCTTCCAAAACAATAATTTTTCCATATCTATTTATTATTTCTGTAACTCCATTAATTATAGAATCTGCTAGTCCCCAATTTCTATCTCTTTCAATTATTTTAATTGATTTAAATCCTGAAATTGTCTTAATTAAATCTCTAACTTCACTAACTTTTACAACATCTTTCTCTATTTTAGCTCCATCGGAATAGATAAACAACTCACTTTCAGAAGCAAGTTCATTTTTTTGCAATGCTTCAATAGTTTGTCTTGTATGCCAAGGTCTGTTGTAGACGAAAAGAACGATAGGAGAGAGGTTCATCCTTACCTTTTATAACTTAAATGTTTGAAGAAAATCGTGTTTAAAGATTTAGCAAAAAAAACATACCCTTTTTGCTCTAAGAAAACATTTATATCGCTACTAATTACATCATGATATGAATTAGACTTTAATACCTCAATTAGAATAAAACTAGGTATATATTTGCTCCAATCATTAGATTTTAGTACTTCTAAATCAAAACCTTCAACATCAATAGTTAAAAAATCTATCTTCTTTTCTGCAGGCAGATATTTATCCAATACTTCTGACAATTTAAACGTTCTTAATTCTAACTCTTTTTCAATTACATATTGGTTATTGCTTTTTTGCCGATCCTGAGCTAAATGTTCGGAAAAAGTATTTAATGCAGGTTCATTAAAACAATAGTAAGTTAAAGTTTTATTGCTGATACTTATGGGTATCTCTAAATTAACATCTTTTTTACGAAATTTCTTGAATGCCTTCATACTCCCCGGCATTGCATCAAGATTTATACCTGTCCAT
>JAQVBK010000372.1 GCA_028690365.1 Candidatus Cloacimonadota bacterium | reverse complement strand
ACTTTCAGGAATATTAAGATAAAGAAGGATTTTTCCTTCGATGCTTATGGTCTCCGGCAATATGTATCAAGGAGGATTGATAATCTGCGGGTTATTCAGAGCAGTAACAAGATCCCTTTTGATCTGTGGCAGAGCATCCTTATCAATTCCTGTGATATTCCCGTTGTCATCAACTCCAAGAACAATATGTCCTCCATTGCGATTTAGAAAAGCACAGACTGTCTCGTACACATCACGATTTATCTGAGTTCTGCACTCTTTAAACTCAACAGTAAGCCCTTCACCATCTCTGATGATGCTCTTCAATTGCTCAGATATCATGATCTACCCTTCTTACCGCTGGCTGTCTTTTCCGCCCTTATTCTTTCCAGCAAAACCTCAGCCGGCTCCCAATCCTCTGCCCCTCGAACCTCTGCCAATTCCCTTTCATCAAGCAGTTTCCCCTCAAAAGCTTTTTTCAAAATACTCTGCCGCAGTGCTTCGGCTTTTTCCAGATTCTCTTTGATATCCTGCTCTATCTTATCGCAGACTGAAAGGCGGGTTTCGATTTCCTGAATGATGGTGAACTGTTCTGAAAGAGAGCAGAGAGGAAAAACAAATAGTTCAATAGAAGCTATGCCAACATTTGCTTGGGTTGTTTCCCTAATATATTTTCTAATTTCATTTTTTATTGTAGGTGAAAACAAGTATTGATATACATATTTCACATCCATATACTTTGGAATGTTTTTGATAATTGCACATGAATACGACACGAGAAAATCTTTGTTGAAATCAATAAGTATATTTTTTCCAATAGTTCCATACCTTGGGAAAATAATGTCGCCTATCTCTGGTTTAATCTTATCAGATAAAGCAAGATAATCTTCTTTTGAAATAGTCTTTGAGGTCGAAAAATCAATTTTCAATTCATCAGTGAAATCCTTTGTTGCAACATAGGGGATACCATTTGGATATTCTTTTGGCATTTTATGATCCACGTCGCCTATTTTGTATGTAACTTCTCCCAGCCTCGTCCAACTCCATCCCGTCGGTAGTCTTGGCAACTCCACCAATTCAGCTTCTTTGAGAGGCTCAATTTTTTTCAGTCTTTTGCCGGAGATTTTTGCAGCTTCTTCCCTTTCCGTTCTGATTTGTTCCAGCAAATCCCTCGCATCCGGAAAATCAGTCTGCTGCTCCCGCCATTTTTTCGTAAGCTCCCCCTCAAAAGCTTTCTTCAGCACCGCCTGCCGATAAACCTTGAGCTGTGCCTGTGCCAGTTTGAGGTTGGAAATGCCATTATCTAGTTCGCTGAAGAGAAGCTCGATTTTGGAGACTATGGCGCGTTGTTCGGGGAGTGGAGCTAAGGGAAATGGTTGTTCTGCAAAATAATTAGTTGAAACACGAAGTTGTCCGGCGCTTCCAGTCATACTTCTTTTTGCTTCTTTACGAAACATTTGCTGTACTAAATAATGAAACAAGTATTTGCCTGAAACATTTGAGGTGGGACGTGATACGTGAAATTCCGTGGAACCAAATCCAATTCCATTAACCAACTTTTCTAGAAGGGCTACTTTTCCATTTTCCATACATGGAGTAATCTTGGCAAAAATCACATCTCCCTCAATGAATCCAGTATATCCTGTTCTTACTTCTCCTAGCTTTCTAGTTTCTGATAAAGAGTATCTTCCAGTTTCTTCTTCGACCGCAGGCATGGGTAAAAAAGAAATCTCCAATGATTCATCACCAGTTGGTTTTGGGGGGTTAATGATTGATATTTCGGAGTGAGATACCCATTTCCAATCCTTCGGTAACTTGGGCAATTTTTCCAGCTGCTCTTTGGTAAGAGGTTCGGGTTCTTTAGATTTTTTTGATTTCGTGGGCTTTTTTCCCTGTATTCCAGAGGTTTCCCATTGTTCCATTTTTGTAATGTCAGGTTTTTCCATTATAACTCCACTAATGCCTCATTTAATTTGTAAATAATGCGACTCGTTCCCCTGAGTAAAATTAATTTATTTTCGGAAATGAGCTGATTATTTTTCTCCGAACTTTTCACCCAACTTTTCATTATCAATTTTGGAGTACTTTTAAGATGTCAGTTAATTAAATAATTGTCTACTTGTGCCTTTCACTAATTTGATAAGAAATTTAAACTGATAAAGGCATATATGCCTGTATTAGAGTCACAAACAAAGGAAAAGCGTCTCGAAGATATAGTAACATTGGAATTAACCGGGGATGATTGGGATTGCGAATATTACTACTTATTTTGACAATCTTTATTATTTTCAGTGGATGCATTGAAGAAAATAATGCCACTCAATCAAATGAGTCAGCATATCAAGGGCAAGCAAATATAACGCCAGAAAATCTATCATCAAAAACCCTGTCCTCCGAAGAGGAAAATATCCCTGAAATCGAAGTAAAGTCCTTCTCAAGCATTTATATGCATGATAATTCGGAAAATGTATTAAAATACCTGTTTAGCTGGGATAATGTCCCGGGTAACGAAAGTAAAAATCTCAGCAAATACCTCATGAGCGATCTGGAAATTGACTGGGTAAGTGATGCGCAGATCGTTAAAACCGATGACAATAATACTATCCTTGTTTTTACGCCCAACAATTCCCTGGAGTTAAAGCTTGCAGACGATAAAAATACGGTTTTAATAACTCCTAATAACATTCAATTAAAAGTAAAAGAGGAAAATGGTAAGCTTTGCATATACAGAGTTAAAGAATACCGTGGTTCAAGTGATCCCGCAGAAATCAAGCTCGGATATAATCTCAATGAAAAGTATTACGCGGTATATGACCTTTCAATAAAGAATAACGGTTCAAATGACCTCGATTTTAAATTAAACGAACTTCATGTACGTGATGGAAATCGTACATTTAATACTACAAATCTGGACCCTTACGGTTTTTATGAGAGATCACATCTGGAGGTGCTTTCAAGCCTCAAAGAAGAAAATAAAATAGAAAATACAACTCTATCTCCCG
>JAQVBK010000371.1 GCA_028690365.1 Candidatus Cloacimonadota bacterium | reverse complement strand
AACCATCGCTGTATCTCCTGATACAAACAACTTTTTTGATGAAGTATTCAATGAAAACTAATGTGCAAATATGGTTGGAACTGGCAAGAAAAGTAAACAAAAATACAAGACTTGCTCAAGCCGAAACCAATTTACCTTTTAAATATAGGAATTAGTGAATAGATAGTCGTAATGGATATAAATATACCAAATAAGGCGAAAAACTTCGCCGTTACAGTACTGCCAGATGATTTAAAGTGAAAATACAACCCAAAACAGGTAGCACTCGCGAAGACATTGCTACAAATTGACAGCAATTTAGATAATTTTGCATCAGTTTCAGAAATGGAGAGGATGAATAAAAGAAGTCCGACTCCCATCAGCACGATATAGGAAGTAATTAGTGATTCCATTATGGTTACTGCAACACCCGCTATGATGATACAGATAGAAACAAAAAATGAAAAGAGAAATTGTTTCGAATTTCTTTTTATTGGAGTCTTCATTCAGTCACCTCTCAATAACACTTATGGTCACAAGCCCATTCGCTTCCGTGATCCAGGTAGTAACTTGTGCACTCATTCTCTGAACTTTGCTATTCAATACCAATCAATTCCACCTCTTCACTTTCATTTAAGAGGCAAGAAGCAAACTATAAAATAGTTATAAAGTTATAGACTCTATGCCTTCGGGTATGCATGGTTCAGGATCGTTCTCAAACTTTACTTGAATCTTGCAAAATATTCCCACTTATTCAGTTTTTGAGAATTAGTTATAAGTTTTCCGGCCAATTTCTCTAACTATCAGAGATCAGGGAATCTTTACAGATCTAAAATGAGCTACAAAAAACAGTTAGAGAAATTGGTCGGAAGTTATATATAGATCAGGTCAATGCCAATTATTTAAAATCTACAGCTAGTGATCAGGCTTTTTGTGCCTTACTCGATATATCATATACTCTATTTCTTTTCATCTTTAGAGACCTTTGGATCCGAAAATCTCTTTATTATCCACTTTCCATAAAATGCAAAAGCAGCCAAAATTGCAACTACACCCGAGACAAAGATAAGAGGATTTCTACGATCCATGAATGGGTTATCTACCTGGACTCGTTCCATGGAATATTTTCTAAAATCAGAAGTTTTATTTTCCATGAACAAAGTTCCGTTTTCATTTTCAAACCATATCTTTAAATTGTGACTACCAGGGGTGAGAACAAAAAGATTTTCGGGATCCAGAGGCCCGAAATCATCCAGGTAATAATAAAGAGTTCTGTTTGAGTCCATGTAATTTTCTGGGTAACCGATTACATATGTTACCTCATTCTCAGAGCACTCTATTTCCTGATGAGGAGGTTCAGAACTTCTGCTTTGTTTTTCCTTATTTACAACATTTATGCTTTCGGTGCCTCTATTTCCATAACGATCGGTTGCCAGAACCTTGATGGTATGTCCTCCTACAGGAAGCGAAAAAGTCCTGCCTGATCGGAGATTTCCCAGGCTCTGATTGTCAAAAAAGACTTCCACAGTACTCTCGGGGTCGGAGACGTTATAGATGAGTTCAAATGAGGCTTCTGAAATCTCCGGATTGGAGACATTAACAAGAGGAGCCTGATTCTCATCTGGATCTGCCAGATAAATAACACTTCTGGCAGCCAGAGTACTTGCATTCCTGATAACCGAAAAATCGATATTATCAACCGTATCGCTCAATTTGTGGAAATTATCATGACTTTTGTAATTGTGGTGGCAAAGGACTACTGCAGGAATGTGGTTTTCCCAAAAGATTTCATGATCTCCTCTTTCTATAAGTGCAGATTGAATTCTAACCCCCGAATTTCTTGCTTCATTTTCAAAAATATCTTTAAGCCAGGCATACTGGGGAAGATAGCATACGCAAAGAGGTTCGTTTCCTACGCAGTCGAGATTAACAACTGCAACAATATTGTCTTTCAGCTCAGGATGGGCTTCAACCCATGCCTGGCTGCCAAGAAGATTAGACTCTTCTCCGGAAAAAGCAATGAAATATATTGTCCTGTTTAATGACTTATTCTGCAATGCCTTTGCAAGTTCAAGCATGCAGGCAACTCCACCTGCATTATCATCCGCTCCTGTTCCATTGGCCGATTCGCAAACGTAAGTATCGGACCAGACCGGCCAGAAATAGGGCCTTTTGACCCTGGAATCAAAAAAACCTCGTAGACCGGATTTAGGAGGTACAAGTATTCTTGAATCATAATGTGCAGTTACGAGAATAATCTCATCTTTAAGGACATTTCCCTCTTTAAC
>JAQVBK010000370.1 GCA_028690365.1 Candidatus Cloacimonadota bacterium | reverse complement strand
ATAATCCTGCTCAATTTGAGAATTGTATTTTAGAGATAAATAGCCAGGAAGGTTCCATCTAAATTCATCCATGATTAAATTTCAGATAAAACTCCCTCTATCTTTTTCTCCATTATTTCAATAAGATTTTTGTTTGAGGTAATTACCACTTCTTCTTTTTCTATTTCCTCAACCATTCGTTTTTGTACCTCAATGTCAGGGAGTGGAATTTCCAGTCTTTCTATATAATCCCTTGTGACTCCTCGCACTCCGATTCCTTGAGCATCGTTTGAAATTCGAGATGCCAAGTCGAAAGAGGCATAAAGTATGTATTTCGGTTCGACATCCTCATTCGGAATAATTGCAGTCAGGTCTTGATTGATTGCATAGTCCTGATCAGCAAAAGCAAACTTCCCAACAGAGACACGACTCACTAAAATCGTTGAGTTCTTTGGAGCTATTTTTGTCGCAGAATCTTTTACGGCTTCTTCAGTAATTAAGTCAAAACCTTTAACACTCTGATCTTCGCCGATATATTTTGCAGAAAGCCATTTTACTGTTCCGTTCGTCCAATACTCATCATTTTGCTTTGATGGGGTACCCCCTCCAATAATTCTTGATATTTTGTTAAGTTCAACCATAGGAACAGTCTCTAACTTCCTAAGTGACTGACCAAAATATCGTCTCTCTCTCTCTCTAGATTTTCGATAACTTGTTTCGCTCCTTCAATTGCTTTTTGCTTAACTTCAATTTGCTCAACAATCTCTTTTTGTACTTCAAGAGGAGGGAGTGGAATCGTAAGCTGTTTGAAATGATCAACGCTTAAATTTCTCTGTGCACCACCTCGAGAACAAGCAAAAATTTGTTTTTGAATGCTTATTAAGACCTTTCCAATATAGTCCTTAGAAACAATGGATTCATCTTTTATAGAAAAAGTTCCTCCAGAATCGAGCATCCAGAATTTGCCAGGAACAAATCTTACGCAATTTTCAGACATAGCAAATCTAGAAATGACATACTCGTCTTCTCTATTAAATTCATCAGTTCTAAAACTTTCTCCACCACCTCCATATACTGGGTATAGGGTACCTTGATCTTCACTCTTCGTTATTCGTTGCCCGAAGTTAATATCTATAACTTCTCCTAATGTTACTAGTGGGTATTTTTGATTTGTAAAATCTGATATAACCTTATATCTATCTGCAGAAAGATTGTAGTCGCCAGTTTCTGCAATTTTTTCTTTTGAAACAATAGATCCTTTTCCTGATTCAGAAATAAATGATTCTATCGCTTCCTGATTTTCTCCATTTCGCACATACGCACGAAATCCTTTCAAAATAACTCCGGCGTCAGGAAGATCGTCTTTTTCAATCTTTCGTCGTTGTGCACCAAGATCGTATCCGTCATTGATTACTTTTACAAATAACAAATCTTTTGTTTTCTTTGCAACTTCATTATCAAAAAATAGAATACTGGTTTTTACTCCTGCGTATGGATTAAACACCCCAGCAGGGAGTGAGACGACGGCAAATAGCCCATCATTGACGAGATTTTTACGGAGTTCTTTATATGCTTTTCCTGACTGGAAAATAATACCCTCTGGAACGATAATACCTGCTCGTCCTTTTGGTTTGAGGTGGTTCATTATGTAGTCCACAAAGAGAACTTCGGCACGGTTAGCCTGAACACTGAATTTGTTATGTGGTTTTATACCTCCTTTTGGAGACATAAACGGAGGGTTTGCCAGAATAAGATCAAACTTATCATTCCAACGATCTTCACTTGCGAGCGTGTTGTAGTTGTAGATTTTTGGAGTAGTAAACTTGTGCAAATACATATTTACTTGGGCCAGGCGAACCATAGTCGGATCAACATCGTATCCTTCAAAGTTATTTACCAGTTTTCTGCGTTCGTCTGCTGTAAGTTGTCGCATCTTTCCAGTCTCTGGATCGACACCTTCGTTTTGTCTCTTGATATAGTTGTACGCACTGATCAAAAATCCAGCAGTACCACAAGCAGGGTCTAGAATAGTATCGTTTTTGGTTGGTGCAAGAACATCAACAATAAAATCAATAATATGGCGAGGTGTACGGAATTGTCCCGCATCACCTTGTGATGACATGATTGAAAGAAGATACTCATAGGCATTTCCAAGTTCTTCTGAATGAGTGTAATCAAAGTATGAAATTTCTTTTAGGAAAAGTCCAAGAACTTCTGGATCTCGATATGGCAAAAATGCTTGTTTAAAAATATCCCTAAAAAGCTGTGGTAGTTGCTTTGCTTCTGAAAACTTCATCAATGCTTCTGTATATAGATTCATTCGTTCTTGATTACCAAGACGAGAATCCATTACTTTTGTCCAGGCGTATTTTTCAAGGTCTTTTACGAAGAAAGACGGATCACCGCCAGCCTTGATAGCTTGCTGATCCATGTCGTCCATGAATTTGTAAATAAGAGCGTTGGTAATTTGCTCCACTTGAGACATTGGATTTGGAACCACACCAACAAGAATTTGTCTCGCGGCGTCTATATGTTTTTTTGTGTCTTGTGTAAGCATAATTAATTCATAAATGTGTTAAGTGATACATAGTCTTTGATGTATCGAGGAATAATGTCTTTATATCCGTTACATGCATTCCATGTTTCAAACGATAATCCAGGAGAATTAAATAATTTAGCATATTCTTTTTCATCTATAATATCTCTTACTTCAGGGTCAGTTAAATAGGAAATGAAGAAATCTTTTGCGTAATAATAATGTTCTGGGTCAACAGGATTAAGTTCTACAAATTTCTCCCATTCTGAATTCGATAACTCTTTTTTACTTTCAAAAGTATCTTTTTCTCCAAACGCAATCTGTAGGAATTCTCGAATACTGATTCTACGATCTACATTGAAAACCTTTCTGATTTTCTCAAGGTTCAAGAAGTGTGCAGGCTTATCGAATATATGTTTTTTGGTGTACTCTTCTGCTTCAATTATATCGCCGTTCTTCCAAAGATTAGAGAGCACGGCGTTG
>JAQVBK010000369.1 GCA_028690365.1 Candidatus Cloacimonadota bacterium | reverse complement strand
GATTACTTCCTCAACGATTTCTACAAAGATCATGTCCAGACGTATAAAAAGAGGCCGATATACTGGATGTTCTCATCCGGAAAAAACCAGGGATTCAACGCTCTCATATACATGCACAGGTATGACAAACAGACACTTGCGAAGATGAGAACAGATTATCTCCTTGAGCTTGAATCAAAGCTTTATGCTGAAATGAAGATGCTTTCGGAAGATGCAGACAGAAATAAAACAAGACTTTCAAAACTTAAAAAACAGATTGAAGAGATGAAAGAATACGATGAACTCTTAAACAATAAAGCCCTGTCACTGATAGAGATCGACCTTGACGACGGAGTGAAGGTCAATTATGAAAAGTTTGAGGGACTTGTGAGGGGGATATGACTGCAAAAAGTTCTGATAACAACCCTGTCCCGAATTTCTACCGGGCCTCTGCTGAGGATTTCAGAAAGATTCCGGGGAGTCCAATTGCATATTCATTAAGTAACAATATTAGAGATATTTACTCTAACAATCCACCATTAGGAAGTATTGTTCCAACAAGGGTTGGTTTGATGACTTCTGATAATGAAAAGTTTATTAGATTGTTTTGGGAAGTTTCTTTAGACAATATCTGTTTTAATGCGTTAAATGAAATAGAGGTATTTAAATCTAAAAAGAAGTGGGTTCCACACAATAAAGGTGGCAATTTTCGTAAATGGTTTGGTAATCAAGATTATTTATTATCTTATGATAAAAAAAGCAGAGATCTCTTAAAAAAAATAGGAAATCATTTGCCTTCTGAAAAATTATATTTTAAACCAACAGTATCTTGGTCAGAAATAGCTTCAAGTAGTACTGCTTTTAGATATTACCCAAATGGTTTTACTTTTAACATTAAGGGAATGTGCGCATTTCCTGATTTAAAATGTTCAATTGAGCAACTTTTAGTATTAGGGAATTGTAAATTCACAAACTATATTATCAGGATGATAAATCCAACAATTAGTTTCGGAGCAGGTAATTTTAATTCCCTACCATCAGCAATTATTGAACAAAATAAAATTGAATTAATTGCTCAAAAATTAGTTAATATCGCAAAAAATGACTGGGACTCCTATGAAACCTCATGGGACTTTGAATCGCTCCCCCTCCTCTCCTCCGAATACAAATTCCCGACAATAAAAGAAACCTATGCAAAACTCCGTTCACACTGGCAGGAAATGACCGATGAGATGCAAAAACTCGAAGAGGAGAATAACAGGATCTTCATTGAGGCATACGGGCTTGAGGATGAACTGACACCTGATGTTCCACTCTCTGAGATTACACTTACCTGCAACCCGCATTACAGGTACAATGGAGACAAGTCTGAAGAAGAACTCGAAGCCCTTCTTCTGAAAGATACAATCAAGGAGCTTATTTCATATGCAGTCGGGTGCATGTTTGGGCGGTACTCACTCGACAAACCCGGACTAATTCTTGCAAACCAGGGAGAGACGATCGATGATTACCTTGAAAAAATACCGGATGGCAAACTGGCGTTCATGCCAGACGATGACAACATAATCCCAATTCTTGATGATGAATACTTCACCGACGATATCGTATCCAGATTCAAGGAGTTCCTGAAGATAACATTCGGAAAGGAAACGCTGGCAAAGAATCTGGAATTCATCGCAAAAGGATTGACCGGAAAGAGTACCGGATCGCCTGAAGCAGTCATACGTGATTACTTCATAAAACAGTTCTACAAAGATCACGCCCAGACGTATAAAAAGAGGCCGATATACTGGATGTTCTCATCCGGAAAAAACCAGGGATTCAACGCTCTCATATACATGCACAGGTATGACAGACAGACACTTGCAAAGATGAGGACAGATTATCTTCTTGAGCTTGAATCAAAGCTTTATGCTGAAATAGAGATGCTTTCGGAAGATGCAGACAGAAACAAAACAAGACTTTCAAAACTTAAAAAGCAGATTGAGGAGATTCAGAAATACGACGAACTCTTAAACAACAAAGCCCTCTCAATGATAGAAATAGACCTTGATGACGGTGTTGCAGTAAATTATGCAAAGTTTGAGGGACTCTTAAGAGGAATCTGAAGTTGTCCTTCCGTTTAGATTTAAATAAACCAAAAACTCAACCATCTATATAAGAGAGAATTATTATGCCCATATTAAGCCTTGAAAAAACCTCCGCAGCAATACTTGATAAATTTAAAAATCTCTCCGAGTTTGAGAAGAGAAAAATAGTCTTCTGGTATGACAGCGACAAAACCGCCGGAGAATAGGATATTGAATATATAAAAGAGCTGCTTTTTCAAAACGGCATAAAAACTAAAATTCTCGATAACAATTTCTTTGAATTAAAAAAACTCCTTGAGCACGACGATACAGAGTCATCCTATCTTATATACTCGCCTGATCGTGAAAGGCCCTATGAGGAAAACTGGCTTTTGGATATTCAGCTTTATTCTGAAAGATTTGAAAACAGCCGCATATCTGACCTTAAATCAGAAATCGGAATCGAAGGCTATGAACTCGATAGTTTTTTGGAAAGACACAAAAAATTTTTTGCAAGCAAAAAAAGAGTCACGGCTTTCAAAAAATACTTCCAACAGGACTGGAAAGAGGAAGATTTCATCAGTGGGATGTTTGCCGTTCTTACAGCCTCACAGGCTCCTGATGATAGGGAAATTGTAAAAAATCTTCTCATGAACTCCTTATCAGAAGAGGAGAACACAATCTGGGAGGATGTTCTCCGCTACAGCCTTGACGGATATTTCTGGGAGACTGCATCACGCAATTTTGGATACCATACTGAACATCCGACACTCAAAAAATTCTTTTTAAGCTTCTTAATCACCCACATAGACAGAAATACAGGACTTGAGCTTGGCACTCTTGAGAGCTACATAAACAAAAAAAGGCAGAGCAACGAATGCGAAATATTCATCTCAGGATGGATGGACAACATAAACGATTCACCCCGCTTTGATGAATACTGCAGAAATATT
>JAQVBK010000368.1:1879-3002 GCA_028690365.1 Candidatus Cloacimonadota bacterium | reverse complement strand
CTTGCCGGTAAAGTCCGCATCTATGTAGTTAAGTACCTGGAGCGTGTTGACAATTCCATAAAAACGAGTATATCCAAGCTGAGTTAATTCGTGGAAGGATTTGTAAAGTTCACCTGCATGGACTTCTCCTTTTTTTGCTATTAGCTCAAGCAGGTGTTTTTCAGGATCTGAAAGGAGGCTTATACCCCTGCACAAATGAAGCAGTTTGGACGCTTCGTAAGCTTTTTCCACATCTTCAGAAGAGATTGTGCGGCTTCCCCTGCGTTCGGCATTAAAACCGGAACGTTTTAGAAGGTCAATTCCAACTCTGAGGTCCCCTGTCCTTTCTACATACGATACTACGAGTTCAAGTAATTCATCAGAAATCACTTTAGGATAAAAGCCGTATTTTACCCGGTCTTTGAGAATATCAAGAATTTCGACATTTTCGTATCTCGGGAAAGGAATGTCTTCAGGCAGGAATACCGAATTCACCCTGGAATCCAGGCAATAGAGGTCCGAAGCATCATTTACGATTCCAATTATCCCTATCTTTGTTCCGGGGTACTGCTCATGTGCCCTTAAAAGCGAGTACATCACCTCATTGGCATGCCCTTCATAGCAGAGATAATTGAGGTCATCCAGAGCAACAAGCAGAACTTTCTCCGAAGAAACTAGAAAATTAACTACGGCTTCAAAGATTTTCCTGAAAGCAACTCCTGAGTTGGGAGGAGAGATTCCAAAAAGCTTCCTGTAAATCCTGGACATTACTGCAAAACGTGTGGAATCAATCTGACAGTTAACTTTGACAGTAACGACACCGGTTGCATGAGCTTCAACTTCCCCGAATACCTTCATAACTGCACTGGTCTTTCCTGTTCCGGGAGGACCTACAAGCAAACAATTCAAAGGCCGCATACCGCGCAGGGCTGGCTTGAGCGCAAATCTGAGCCCATTTAATTGTGACTCCCTGTGAGGGAAATATTCAGGGAGATAGTCAGGCTCGAGCACAGACGGGTCCTTAAATAGGGTCTCATCCCAGAATAGTATGTCTTTACCTGTCAAGAGAAGTTACTCCATAGGTTGTTAATCGGTTATTATCAATAATATTGAAAGTCGGGCTGTAAAAGTATTTCTGGCTGGA
>JAQVBK010000368.1:0-1869 GCA_028690365.1 Candidatus Cloacimonadota bacterium | reverse complement strand
CGCATTTCTAATCGAATAATCTCTACTGATTTTGAATTTAATGGTCTCTATGCATCAACCTATAACATTCGGGTCAGATATTACATGAATGGACTTCAATTAATAAGAGAGTTTTAGATTTATCATTAGTAAATTAAATTCCCAGAGAGCTAGATTTTTATAAATATTTCAGCCATTTTTTCTAAATTTTTAGTAGATATGCTTTACTGCATTTAGCTTTTTTGAATTTTCACTCAATTCCTTCCATTACAAAACAAGATTCAGTAGTACAATCCAGGCATATAGAGTATGCAAAAGACCGTTTCACAAACTGTTTTATTTAGTGAATTAAGCCATTGATGCTCCTCTATTAATTAGTTGATATTTTAAAAGACCTGTAAGTTTAGGGCTCTATAGAAATTCTGTTGCTGGAGGAATCTCAAACACCTGTGATTCAAGACGTGAGTTGGATCTCAATTATTGAATCTGATCTGTTTTTGTCTACTTAAATTCAATCCAATCTGTTTCTGTCTATTTTATTAGGATTTCTACAGAGCCAAAATACAGTTGTTTTCTATACTTTCCCCCAACTTTCTTTCTTTTTCTTTTCTTTAAAGGTATAATTGAGTCTGCTTTTATTTCTTCTCTAATTAGAGTATGAATTTTTTTGGAATCATACCCTTTATCCATCACATAACATTGTGATTTTCTTGTCCTATTTGATTGTCTTATTAAAGCATTTGCATGTTTATTTCATGATCTGTTTTTTGACTAATTTTCCGTCCTAATATTACCTTTTTTAGTGTCTAATGACATTGAAGTTTTCAGAAAACTTTTTTGAAGCTTTCCTGTTCTGCGTGAATAATAATAACTTGCGTAAGAACTTGTAAATCCGTTGCATCGGTTGCTGTAATAGAGACATTTTCTCCATGTGAATAAAAAAGCTTTAGAATCCTTGACAAAATGAGGTTAAACAGAGAAGAAGGAATTCTTGACACAAACTTTTGAATGGTAGTGAAATGTGGAATCTTATCAAGATTAAGTTTTTCTTTTATATCTTTCATAAGGTCGATAAGTTCTACAAAATCACGATAGTCTGTGCTTATATATTCTTTCAATAAAACCAGAACAAGAAGCTGATGTTGAGTATAAACATGCTTGGAATATTTGCAGGAATAAAGATTCAGTCTCGAAGATTGGACAATTTCAAGGCTGATATCAACAAATTTGATGTATTATTCGATTTCAATATTGGAAGATTCCTTCGTTTTTATGAGATGAATTAAAAGTAAAATATAACATTACAACTATAAAAATATGGTGTCAAACCTCAATTTAGGGGATTTCTACAGAGCCTGTATTCTGGTCTTTGACAAAATTAAATACAATCAAAGAAATATATCAGAGACAACATTCTCTGTAGTGAAAAGAAAGCTTAGGGAAACAATTAGGTCAAGGAAGTTCAGGAATCAAGTAAAGGAAATTAAATTTAAATTGATAGTGTACAACATAAACAAAAAAGTGATAGAAATAATTTGCATAAAATTAAGGATTTCTACAAAGCCGAAAAATTGTGTAGCCTTTACAAGGCTACCTGAATAGTTACACAAATTTGAAGTTGAAGTAAAATAGTGAGTCACCTGTATACGATATATACAATTGGAATAAAGAAATTAAAAAAGCGAAATAATTTTGGGATAAAATAAAGTACTCACTCTACAATTATCGTTACATTATTGGAATTTATCTTACCAATCCAATAGGGTTTTCTAATATCTTCATTTGGAGAAGTAGTATCGTATATGGCATTAAGGGTATATTCTACCTTTGTCAAATTCCAACATGTTGAATCAAATGTACAATTTAGAGATTCTCCTGGGTCCAATTCAA
>JAQVBK010000367.1 GCA_028690365.1 Candidatus Cloacimonadota bacterium | reverse complement strand
AATATTGAGGCTGTTCAGGAATCTAAAATAGACAGGACAAAAAAATATCTGCTGGTACTTGAAGATGGGCTAAAAATTGAATCTGTTTTATTATTTCACGAAAAAAGGACAACTGCATGTCTTTCTTCTCAGGTAGGATGTGCTCTTGGATGTAAGTTTTGCGCAACTGGAAAATCCGGATTTCAGAGAAATCTGAGACTATCGGAAATAAGCGGTCAGGTTCTTGCAATGGAAATAGAATCGGGAGCGGAAATAGGGAATGTTGTGTTTATGGGTATGGGTGAGCCTCTATTAAACTTGGAAATCTTGAAACAAGCAATAAATAATTTAAATGACCCGCTATTGTTCAATATCGGGATCAGGAGAATTTCAGTTTCAACCGCAGGAATAATTCCGGGTATAGAATCCCTTTGGGAATTTGAAAAAGATATTGTACTTTCAATCTCTTTGCACAGTGCTGAAGGAAAAATAAGAGAATCTTTGATGCCGATTAATTCAAAGTATCCTGTTGAAGAATTAATGCAAACTGTTGAAAAATATATCGAAAAATCCGGTCGAAGGGTAACCATTGAGTATATCCTTATAAAAAATGTAAATGACTCTGACGAAGATGCAAGAAAGCTCCATCAAATGCTTAAGGGCTTAAAAGTAAATGTAAACCTTATTCCTCTGAATCCGGTAGATGATAAGTATGAAGCTCCAAGCAGAGAAAAGGTTGACAGATTTTACTCAGTTTTGAATTCTTTGGGAATTGAAACTGTTGTTCGATTTGAAAAAGGTTCGGATATTGATGGCGCTTGCGGTCAGCTTCGTGTAAGAAATAATTAAAATATTCTTTTGAGGTGATGCTTTGAAAAAAAACATTCTTATCACTGTTATAATAATTGTTTCAGCCATTTTGCTGTTTTTCTTCCTGAAAGCGAATTTTCAAAATGAGATTTATATCAATCCAATCGCATTTTCTCTGGGAATCTTTGAAGTACACTGGTATGGAATAATAATTGCAGGAGCAATAATTCTCGGATATTTGATAGCAAGAAAGCTTGCAATGAATGAAGGGATTCTTGAAGAACATGTTGCGGAAGCAATAATTGTGGCAATAATATTTGCCATAGCCGGGGCAAGGTTATGGTATGTTTTTTCCAGATGGGACATTTATAGATTAAATCCGTTGGATATTTTTAAAACATGGAACGGCGGGATGGCAATACACGGCGGGGTGGTAGGAGGAATATTAGGAATCTTCCTTTACACAAAACTCAGAAAAAAGGGGACGATGGGTTTTATTCAAGCCCTCGATATAGGAGCAGTCGTAATACCTCTCGGGCAGGCAATTGGAAGATGGGGGAATTTCTTTAACCATGAAGCTTATGGAAGCCCTACAAATCTGCCTTGGAAAATGTATATTCCCTTTCAGTTTCGTATGCCCGGTTATGAAAACAATGAATATTTTCATCCTACTTTTTTATATGAGTCATTGTGGGATTTAGGAGTTTTTATTTTACTTCTTTGGTATTTTAAAAAAAAGAGAAAGAATTTAGGAGAGGTTTTCCCGCTATACTTCATCCTATATTCAATTGGAAGGTTCTTTGTGGAAAGCCTGCGTTTGGATAGTCTTTACTGGGGAGATTTCAGAGCTGCAAGGTTTACAAGTATACTTCTAATTTGCTTTGGAGTTATTCTGTTTTTATATTTCCGATTTAAAGGAAATAAAGTTCAAGAAAAGAAACAATGATAATGAATGTCTGATAATCTTCGGATACCTCCAAGTGATATAGAATCGGAAAGAGCGGTTTTAGGTTGTATACTTCTTGATGCAGAAGTAATTAATGATATTATGGAAATACTCAGAGATAAAGACTTTTATCTCGAATCCCATAAAAAGATTTTTCGATCCATGGAATTGCTGTATGAAAAAGGCGATGCGATGGATGTGCTTACTGTAGCGGATATGCTCAGGAAAAGCGGAGATCTTGAAAAGGCAGGCGGGGAGCTTGGAATAGCCCAATTGGCTGACTCAGTACCTACTTCTGCTCATTCGCTTCAATATGCAAAAGTTGTCAGAGAAAAATCAGTTCTAAGAAATCTGATATCCGCCGGAAGCAAAATTGTTGAGAATGCATATTCTTTAGGTGAAGTAGATGAGATTCTTGATCAGGCGGAGAGGAGTATCCTTGGAATAGGTGAAAGGTATATCGACAAATCCTATTCTCCCATGAAACAGGTCCTTGACGCGGCATTTGAAAAGATAACAAAAATCAAGATACTGCACCAATCTGTTGAAGGAAACTTACTCGTAACAGGAATTCCAACCGGTTATAGAGCATTAGATTCAATGACAACAGGGTTTCACAGGTCTGACCTTGTAATAATAGCAGCAAGACCTTCAATGGGTAAATCAGCTTTGGCTTTACAGCTCGCAAGGAATATGGCTGTAGACTTTAAGCAGAAAGTAGGAATATTCAGTCTTGAAATGTCAGGAGAGCAAATAGCTTTAAGGCTTCTAAGCCTTGAATCCCGAGTAAATTTTGAAAAATTAAGGAAGGCGGATATTTCCAATAATGAATGGGACAGACTGACTTCAGCAGCGAGCAGGTTAAGCGGAAGCTCAATAATTATTGATGATGATTCCATGCTGAATCCAAGAACCTTGAGAACAAAGGCAAGAAGAATAAAAAAAGAGTTCGGTTTAGACGTACTTGTAGTTGATTACTTACAACTTATGAACAGCGGAAGAGACAGAGAAAACCGGCAGCAGGAAATATCGGAAATATCCCGTTCTCTTAAAGTTCTTGGAAGAGAAATGGATGTGGCTGTCATAGCTGTTTCACAGCTTTCAAGATCAGTAGAGCAGCGTGAAGATAAACGTCCCCGATTATCAGACCTTCGTGAATCAGGTGCGATTGAGCAGGATGCTGATATGGTATTGTTTATTCACCGCCCCGAATACTATGGAATTACCACAGACAGCGATGGAAATTCTTTGCTTGGAATGGCAGAAATTATAATCGCA
>JAQVBK010000069.1 GCA_028690365.1 Candidatus Cloacimonadota bacterium | reverse complement strand
TTGATTTTTCCTTTTATCCAGGACAATCAAACAACCTATTTTTCAAACAGATTTATTGACGACTCTAAAACTTTTGGAGAGAAAAACCGAAGATTTGCCAATTTGTCCGGGGTTAGCAAAAAGCTTTATTATTGGGATCTAAATCATTCAAAGGTTTATTTATTTGAGGGTATAATTGACGCACTGAGTTATTATCAATTAACAGGTAATGACAATTTTATTGCTACCAGCCAAATAATCGGGAAAGACTCTATTGAGAAAATCAACGAGCTGACAAAAGCTAAAATAATAATTGTTTCAGACCTTGACGAGCCAGGTAAGGAAGCACTGAAAGCAATTGTAAAAGAATATAAAGACCTGAGTTTTTTTGACTTTGATAATTACTTAAGGACTAAATATCCAGCCTTAAAGCCAAAAATAAAGGACTTTAACGACTATTTACAGTATTTACATGATGATTTTATTGAGAGAGCTTCAATCATGGAGTTTGACGGCAATTTGTCCAGGAGTCAAGCAGAAGCCGAAGCCATGAAGATTACAGGCTACAGACGATAATTGAGAGCATAGAAGACCCGCCCAGATAATCGATAAAATCGAGTCACTAATAACAATCAAAAAAATGAGTCTCTAACACTGAAAATAATTTGACGAATATATGAAAAATCTTAACTTGTCCTTGTCTATCGATTGTCAAGATAGACCGCCTTACCCTTCCTGAGAAATTGGAAAGGGTTTTTTGTCTCTTTTTGTGGCTTAATTGTTACTTTATTAAATTTAAAAGTTTTCTATAGCTATAAATATCAAGATATTATGAAAAATATGTAGGTTTTAGCAGTGGAAACACATACGAGACATCTGAAGAAATACCAGTTCACTCCGATGGAACAACTGTTTATTATGTTGTTTATGCGGACGACAATCAAAATGCTTCCAATACTTCTGCCGAACACAGCTATAATGTAAACGACCCATTTTCAGGTAATCTGCCATACTCCGAAGGATTTGATAATCTCAATAATGTAAATACTTATAGTGTATCCGGTAACCAGATTTGGGAAACAGCAAATTTTGGAAATCCATCTCCCTGTGCAAAAATGTCA
Source organism: Candidatus Cloacimonadota bacterium (assembly GCA_028690365.1). Lineage (GTDB taxonomy): Bacteria > Cloacimonadota > Cloacimonadia > Cloacimonadales > JAQVBK01 > JAQVBK01. The sequence continues at coordinate 12,837 of JAQVBK010000069.1, read as the reverse complement.
GGTTTTAGTGGTAGTATACAAATTAATGAAGACTGGCTAATCACGCCTTCGTTAAACTTCTCAGGATTAACCAACATAACTATGGAATTTGAAGAAGCAATTAATTATGAAAATTCTGTTCTTGCAAATCAGCAGATCCTTCTTTCTACAGATTATTCTGGTAGCGGAGATCCCAACAATGCTGGCTGGACTGAATTAACCGTATCCGGGAGATCTTCGGGAGACAGCTGGGATTTCGTCTCTGTAGTTCCATTAGATTTGACTAATTACTCCGGAGAATCGAGCGTATACATAGGATTCAGATATACATCCACTTCTGAAGTTGCCGGAACCTGGGAAATCGATAATGTTAATATTTATGAAGGAACCAGTTATTATTCATCTGTTAGCGGTCTGACTGGTAATGCTTTGTGGCAAGGCTTACAGTCAATTATTTCTACCAATCATGCTTCTAATTCGGAAAGTGGCGCAAAGTCTGCTGTTTATACTCAGTTAGACAATTATGAAGGGATGGTGCAATGTATTTACTCAGGTGTATGGGAAGCTCCGGGTAGTTCACCCAATTATACTCCGGCTGGTTTCAGCATTGAACATTCTTATCCTCAGAGTTGGTACAATCAAAGTGGCGATAACATTTCAGAACAAAACAAAGCAGACTGGGATCTACATCATCTCTTTCCATCTGAAGCAACTGCCAATTCTGAACGAAGCAACAAACCACTTGATTATATCACCAATGTATCTCTAGCCATAGGGAACGGAGATTATTATTCTTATTCAGGCAATAATGCCTCTTCTTCATTTGCTTTTGAAGTAGCCGATGGGAAAAAGGGCAACATCGCAAGAGCTCTTCTTTATTTCACTATCAGATATTATGATGACAATAACGGATTAACTAGAGCCGAAGTAAATATGCTTCCAGTCATGTACCAATGGCATTACCAGGATCCGGTGGATGAGTATGAAATCGCCAGAAATAACGCAGTTTTTGCTATTCAGGGAAATCGCAATCCTTTTATTGATTATCCTGAATTTGTTGAAGACCTTTGGGGGAACCTAATATTAGATACTCCACTAAATCCCGTTGCATCAAGTATTGCCGAAACTTCTTTTGTAGCCAGCTGGGATGCACCGGAAAGATCAATTGGCTATAGACTAGACGTATCTACCGATTCAAACTTTCTAAGTTATAATGGATTTGTTGAAGGATTCAAAAACAGATTCATTAGTGGAAATTCTCAAGCAGTAACAGGATTGGTCACAGGCAATACATATTATTTCAGAGTCAAAGCCGTTGAATCTTCAGACGGCAAACTCAGCTTATATTCTTCAAATGGATACGCTACTACCGGGATAGTTACTGAAGGATATTCTGTAAATTTTGAAGGAATAGATGAGTTAAAAGCTTCATATTCTTCCGATACAGTTAATTTAAGTGGTCTAAACTGGGACATGACTGAAGCTCTGATAGGCACTGATGCCAATGACTGGAAAAACGGAATCCGTTCTGCACGTTTGCGAGGTTACGGAACATCGTCTATGACTATGCTTCAAAACAAAGCAAATGGAATTGGCACAGTTTCATTCAACTATCGTCGCTATGGGACAGATAATCAGGTTGACTGGAAAATTGAGTACAGTACTGACAATGCTGTTACCTGGATACAAATCGGCAATACTTTTGCTGCCCCGTCAACAGATGAAGTTCAGACATTCTATGCCAATATCAATGTTGACGAGAGTATCAGAGTAAGAATAAAACAAGCTGCAGAAACCGGTGGAAGCAACAATCGGCTTAATATTGACGACATTCTGATTACTGATTATGATCCAAATTTACTTTCGTCCCCTCAGAATATAGACATTTCTATCAGCGCAAGTACTGTTACAATATTTTGGGATGCTGTTACCGGGGCTTCTTCATACAGAGTTGAAGAAAGCAGTTCTCCCAATGGAACTTTTTCAACCGCTATCGGTGTTTTTAACGGCACCGAATGGACGGGAACGGTAAACGGTGACAGACGATTCTATCGGGTAATTGCCGAATAATTCTAAGACGATAATATTGAGGCAGGATATCCTGCCTTTTTATTTTGATTTGCACATATGTGTATTATTATTTCTTCTGATATTGATTAAAAACTAATTCAAAATGGATACAAAAAAACTCGGACTCGTTTAAGAGAAACCATTTCAAATTCCCTTTTGAAATTCTTGAATAAAACTAATCCGGTTATGAATAATGAAGCTGATGAAATTGATATAGCGATTGTTGACTGAGGTAAAAAATCAATTCATTTTATCCAAAAGTGCTGTAGAGGTGAATTACCTATAACACAATATTTTTTGAATGAAAGGGAGAATAATTTGGAAGATATTATCAGAGTTGAAAACCTACAAAAGAAATTTTTGGATTTTACAGCAGTAAGAGATTTAAATTTCCCTATACATAGAGGAGAAATTTTTGGATTTCTGGGTCCAAATGGAGCAGGCAAAACCACGACCATAAACATGTTAACAGGAATGGCAAAAGTTACTTCGGGCAAGATATTCTATAAAAATGAAGACGTTACACATAAGATGAAAAAGGCTCAAAAACTAATTGGAATTGTTCCGGACGAGAGTAACCTTTATCCCGAAATGAGCGCTTTTGATAATCTTTGTTTTTGTGGCTCTTTATACGGACTCACAAAGAAAATTCGTGAACAAAGAGCTAAAGAACTCCTTAAAACTTTTCAGTTGTGGGATGTTGCAAATAAAAAATTCCATGCTTATTCAAAAGGAATGAAACGCAAACTCACAATCGCTGCAGCTTTGATTCACCAACCTGAAGTATTATTTCTGGATGAGCCGACCACAGGAATTGATGTTGGCAGCATGAGACAAATAAGAAGTCTTATCAAAGATCTCAATCAACAAGGTGTAACCATTTTTTTAACTACTCACTATATTGAAGAAGCCGAGAGACTTTGCGACAGAATTGCTTTCATAAATAGAGGAAATATCGTCAATATCGACACAATGAACGGATTATTAGAAAATACGAAAAATTTCTCAACTATAGAAATAAAATTTTTCACTTCAGACTTTGACAGAAAATCTTTGCTTAAAAAATTTCGTCAGAGTTTCAGTGAATTGCAGTGTACTTTTGAAGATTTACAAACACTGAGAATTATTAGTATCAATAGTATAGATATTGCTCCAGTAGTATGTTATCTATCAAATGAAAAAATGTTGATTGCTGAAGCAAAACTGATTAAACCATCTCTGGAAGATGTTTTTGTAAAAATGACTGGAATTGAAATCGATCTTATGAAAAAAGAAAAGGAAAAGAAATGAAATCACTCATAGCTTTCTATAATATTCTTCGGAAAGATATGATAAATTATTACCTAAAGCCCCCCAATATAAGCTGGGGAATAATTTTCCCCTTTGCCTGGATGCTTATGATGCTTATAAAAACTCAATCAACTTTTGACATCAATAATGTTTTCCCCGGAATAGTTGCAATGTCAATTTTGTTTGGTACAACATCTATGCTTGCTGTAACTATTACTTTTGAAAGAAAGTCACGTTCTTTTGAAAGACTTCTGCTCGCACCAATAAGTACCGAACTCCTAGTGCTTGCAAAAATTGCCGGCGCAATTTTTTTCGGAATTTTTAACAGTTTAATTCCTGTCCTTGTTTCTGTTCTCTATTTCAAAGCAACAGTTTTAAATTGGCAGCTTCTCTTCATAGGGATTACTCTTCTTTCAATCGTCTCAACTCTGCTTGGTTTGTACATATCTGTAGCAGCCAAAGAGGTTTTCGAAGCTCAGACTTACTCAAATTTTTTCCGTTTCCCAATGATTTTTCTTTGCGGTTTATTTTACCCTATCTCGGCACTTCCGATTTTTATCCGTCCCCTATCTTATATTCTTCCAATAACATACGGTGTAGATCTTATCAGATATTCATTAAGGCAAAACAATGCTTTCCCTCATGTTCTTGATATAATGATTTTAGTTGTTTTTAGCCTACTGCTATTTTTCCTCAGTATTTTCAATATAAAGAAAAAATGGATTTATTAGATTAAGTAAAGAATGATTTTAAAAAACTTCACAAACAATAAAAAGGAGTCAAAATGAACGAAGAAAAAAAACAAAGTGCAAATCTTAAAGAAGCAAATTTGCAGAGAATTAAACACAAATTAATCGTAATGAGCGGAAAGGGTGGAGTCGGGAAAAGCACAGTAAGCGTAAATATCGCTTATGCTCTAGCTTCACAAGGTTATAAGACAGGGTTAATGGATGTAGACTTTCATGGACCATCTATCGCAAAAATGACAGGAATAGAAGACAGAAGAATTGTTGCTAATGAAAAAGGCAATCCAATTCCTATAGTTGCACCCGGAAATGTTCATATTCTTACTATCGCCTCAATGCTGGAGAGCAAAGATAGTGCAGTCATCTGGCGAGGTCCAATGAAAACCGGTATCATTAAACAATTTTTGGATGATTTCGAATGGCCTGAACTTGATTATCTGATTGTGGATTGCCCTCCGGGAACAGGTGATGAGCCACTAAGTATTATACAAGCAATCAGTGACATCTCAGGTGTAGTAATTGTATCTACTCCTCAGGATGTTGCTTTTCTGGATGCCAGAAAATCAATTTCTTTTGCTCATCAGCTTAATGTTCCAATTGTGGGATTAGTTGAAAATATGTCCGGATTCGTTTGTCCAAAATGTGGAGAATTAACTAACATTTTCAAACAGGGTGGAGCCAAAAAAGTTCAGAAAGATTTCGATATAGAAATTTTAGGTCAAATCCCGATAGAAGCTGATATAGTTGATTCCGGAGATGATGGAATACCCTACATTCTTAGAAAACGTGAAACCCAGGGTGGAAAAGCATTCTTTGAAATAGCTGGAAAAATTGCTGAAAATTTTGAGAAGAAAAATAAGTAGCATTAAATTGTGCGACTTTTTCATTTCAATTAAAAAAACAAAATGGTTTCTGATAAGAAAGATTGGGTTGTGCAAATAGAAAAGTAATCAAATTTAAAACAGGTATAAAAAAAGCCCGATAAATCGGGCTTTTTCATATTTGAGTTTAGTTTCTTTGACGATTATATCCGCCAGGTCTTCTTTCGGTTCTTTCAGCTCTTTCACGTGCTTCATTAACCTTTAAGGCTCTGCCGGCGATTTCTTTACCGTTTATGTTTTCTACAGCGGGACCTGCTTCTGCATCGTCCATTTCTACAAAACCAAAACCACGGAATTTTCCTGTTTCTCTGTCATTGATAAAATTAACAGAGTGAACTGTTCCGTACTCTTCAAACATTTCCCTGATATCTTCTTCTGTTGTCCTAAAAGGGATGTTTCCTACATAGATTGTCTTCATCTTTTCTCCTGTCTTTTGTTTTTCGAAAATAGATAATAATATCCCTTGGGTAATATTTGGATGTCTTCTATTCCCGATTGTATTTTTTTGTAATTGTTCTAACATGAATTTCTGTAAAGACTTGTAAACTCACTTAACCATTTATAACTTTTTAACAAGATCAAACGAGGACAGTTAATTTTTGTAAGTTCTTTCTGTCAACTCAATTTTAATAATCTATGAATAAATATTTATTTGTTATCATTTTAGTTACAAATATATTACTCTAAAATGTTAAATTAATAAAACTAATGAATAGACTATTTTCCTTTACATAAAAAACCTCTTTAAATTTCCTGATTCAAAATTGCTACAGGAGGAAACATGAGAAATGTAGTAGTAGTATCTGCCCTGAGAAGTCCTATTGGTAGTTTCGGAGGCGTACTAAAAGATGTATCTGCTGTCGAACTGGGAATTCAGGTATTAAAGAAATCATTATCGCAAACCGGAATCAAAGCAGAACAAATCGACGAAGTTATCATTGGAAACGTTTTAGGAGCTGGGCTTGGTCAAAATGTAGCCAGACAAATTGCAATCGGTGCAGGATTACCGGAAACTACTCCGGCATTCTCCGTGAACAAAGTATGTGGTTCAGGTATGAAATCTGTCACTCTGGGCGCATCCGCAATTATGTTGGGTGAAGCCGATATAGTAGTGACCGGCGGAACAGAAAGCATGAGTCGGGCACCATACGCTCTTCCCGATGAAAGATGGGGAGCAAGAATGGGAAACAAAGAAGTAGTTGATATAATGATTCATGACGGACTATGGGAAATCTTTAACAACTACCACATGGGTATTACCGCAGAAAATCTGGCTGAACGCTTTAAAATAACCAGAGAAGAAATGGATGAATTTGCAGCTCAAAGTCAGAACAAAACTGAAAAAGCAATGAATGAAAATAAATTTGCAAATGAAATAGTACCAATTGAAATCCCTCAACGCAAAGGAGATCCAATACAAATAGCAACCGATGAATTCCCCAGAAAAGGAGTTACAACAGCTTCATTGGCAAAGCTAAGACCTGCCTTCAAAAAAGATGGCAAAGTTACGGCTGCTAATTCCTCAGGAATTAATGACGGTTCTGCCATTCTGATTCTCATGAGTGAAGAACGTGCCAAATCAATGGGTATTAAACCAATTGCCCGTCTTGATTCCTTTGCATCAGCTGGTGTAGATCCTTCAATAATGGGTTATGGACCTGTTCCCGCTATCAGAAAAGCATTAGACAAAAAAGGATTGAAAATTAGTGATATAGAACTGTTTGAATTAAATGAAGCATTTGCAGCTCAATCTCTTGCCGTACTTAAAGGTCTCACTGAAGAAGGGGTAGGAAAAATTGATCCTTCTCTTATCAATGTAAATGGTGGAGCTATTGCTCTGGGTCATCCAATCGGAGCAAGTGGTGCCAGAATAATTGTAACTCTTCTGCATGAAATGAAAAAAAGAGATTGTAAATCTGGTCTAGCGTCACTTTGTATTGGCGGTGGAATGGGAATAACCACAATTTTCAGCATCCAAAAATAATTCCATTTAAAGCAAAAAGTAACAAGGGAGTTTATAATGAGTGAAAAACTAAAACTTGAAAAAAGCGAAAAAATGTATCAGGAAGCACTGGAGCTTATTCCGGGGGCGATTCTTGGAATAAGAAGGCCATACAATTTCGTACCGGGTGAATACCCTATCTTCTTCGATTCTGCCAGAGGCGGAAAAGTAATAGATGCTGACGGAAATGAATACATTGATATGTTGTGTGCATATGGTCCGATTATTATAGGACACAGAGAAGAAGAAATTGATAATGCAGTAATTGACCAGATGAGGGATAAAGGTTTCTGTATGTCATTGACCCAGCCAATTCAAAACAAATTAGCTGAGAAACTGATCAAGCTAATTCCCTCTGCAGAACAATGTGTATTTGTTAAAACCGGTTCAGACGCAACCACTACTTCAATACGAATTGCAAGAGCATTTACTAACAAACTGAAAGTCATCAGATGCGGTTATCATGGCTGGCACGACTGGTGCGTTGAAGTTAAAGGCGGAATTCCCGAAAAACTTTACGAAGACACTCTCGAATTTCATTATAACGATCTCGAAGGTCTTGAAAATCTCATGAAACAACATGGAGATGACGTAGCAGCAATTATCGTTACTCCTGTGGGTCACCCTTTAGCTCACGAAGTAGAAATGCCAAAACCGGGATTTTTAGAGGGTGTAAAAGAATTAGCAGCTAAACACGGTTCAGTTCTGATCTTCGATGAAATCCGTAGCGGCTTTAGAGTTAATATGGGTGGCGCACAGAAAGAATTTGGTGTAACTCCAGACTTATCAGTTTTTGGAAAAGCTATGGCAAACGGCTATCCTATTGGCGCAGTAGTAGGGAAAAAAGAGATTATGCAGGTTTTAGCTGAAAAAGTATTCCTTAGCTCTACCTTCTTCCCTAACAGTCTCGAACAAGTAGCTGCTTTGAAAACTATAGAGATTCTTGAACGAGACAATATTCTGGAAGTCATAAAAGAAAAAGGTTACAAATTTGCAGCAAAAGTAGAGAAGATAATTGAAGAAACTGACATGCCTGTCAGATTCTCGGGTGCTCCCTGGATGCCCTTTATAACTTTCATTCAGGATGAAGCAAAATTATACAAAAAGCTTAGACCAGCTTTCTATACAGAATTAATCCGTAGAAAAGTATTTCTACAACCTTTCCATCATGGTTACATTGCATACAGGCATTCTGACAAGGATCTGGAATATGCAGCAGATATGATCAAAGAAAGCCTTCTGGAAATAAAAAAAATGATGTAAACCAGCTTGCCTTCCGTTCTAAGAGCGGAAGGCTTTTTCTTTCACAATCAAACTCTATTTAATCAATTATTAAAAAATTAACTCCACCATTCTCTGTATTTAAATCTCGAATTATATTCTACAATTATTACCATCATAAACATTTTTTAATATCCAGATTTGCAAACTATGAATTACGGCAATAATTTGCTTGACCTGACGATGCCAAAAAAAGTTTTGAAAAACATATTTCTACTGGAGGCATTTTGATTATAAAAACAATAATTTCATTGGGAATCCTGGTTTTTGTTCATGAACTTGGACATCTTATTGCCGCACTATTGATGAAAGTCAAAGTTGAAAAATTTTCGATTGGCTTTGGACCAAAACTTTTCTCATTCACATGGAAAGAGATAGAATTCAAAATTTCTCTTATTCCCTTAGGTGGTTATCTGAAAATGAAAGGAGAAAATCCGGATGAAAAACTAAGCAACGATTCTTACGATTTTCAGAACAAAAAGTGGTGGCAGAAAATATTCATCGCTTTTTCTGGTCCATTTGCGAATCTGATTTTCGCTTTTTTTGTTTTTGTTGCTGCTTTTTTATTGGGACGCGTTTATTATGATCAATTACCTGTATTAGGAAAAATTACAGACAGTTATCAAACTCAGTTTCTGGAGGGCGATAGATTTTTAGAAGTGAATGGAACAGAAGTCAAAAGTTGGACTGCAATCATCAGAAACATCAGGCAAGGAGAAAACAACTTCAAAATTGAGAGAGAACATTCGGTTTTATCGATTACAACAGATAATCTCTCAAAAGACATTTTCTACTCAAATCTGCTACCTCAAGCTCCAGCTATTATAGGCGATGTTTCACCCGGACTGCCAGCATATAAGGCGGGACTTCTCAGTGGTGACGAAATATTAGAGATAGATAACACTCCTGTTAAAGACTGGTATGAACTTAGAGATATAATTACCCGGAAGGAATCCGACAAGATCACGGTAAAACTGCTTAGAGATAGCAAACTTTATTCAATTGAGATTGAGCTTCAGAATAATCTATTTGATAACAATTCCAAAATGATTGGAATTACTCAAAAGCTTCCACACAAAATCGAGGAAAATTATTCATTAACCAAATCTTTATTATATGGCAGTTACTCTACTATTACATCCGTTTGGGCAAATTACTATGGATTATATAAACTATTTTTGAATCCTTCTGAGCTAAGCAAAAATGTCAGCAGTCCAATTATGCTCTATTCAATTGCCAAATCAACTTCTACCAGAGGCATCTCCGATTACCTGGATTTTCTTGCAGCAATAAGCATTGTATTAATGGTAATGAATCTTTTGCCAATTCCTGTGTTAGATGGAGGTCTTATACTTTTTTCATTGATTGAAGGAATAATTAGAAAACCTTTATCATTCAAATTTAAACTTGCCGCTCAGAACGTTGGAATTCTTATCCTTTTCACACTGATGGTTTTCGCATTTTCCAATGACATTGGAACTCTGATAAAAAGAAACAGAGCATTTAAACAGAACACTGAACTCAATCAGGAATAGAGGGGGAATTATTTTTGAGTATATTTTAGAAGCAAAAAGTGGAAATGCACGGGCAGGGGTTTTAAAAACTCCACACGGTAATATTCAAACTCCCATATTTATGCCTGTAGGAACGCTGGGGACTGTCAAAGCAATGTCCTCTGCCGAACTTCACGGCATTGGAGCAGAAATTATTCTGGGAAACACCTATCATCTTTATCTAAGACCAGGTCACAAAATAATTGAAAGAGCCGGTGGATTACATGGTTTTATAAATTGGCAATCACCTATTCTCACTGATAGTGGTGGTTTTCAGGTTATGAGCTTAAGTGGATTACGTAAAATCACGAAAGATGGAGTGAGATTTCAATCACATATTGATGGCAGTTATCATTTTTTCACTCCCGAAAGTGTTATTGAAATTGAGAACTCTCTCGGAGCAGACATTATAATGGCTTTTGACGAATGTCCTCCCTATCCTGCTACCAGAAAATATGTTGAAGAATCTTTGAAAACCACTCTCAAATGGGCTCAAAGATGCAGGGATGCCCATAAAAATACTGAAAGACAAGCTCTTTTTGGAATAGTACAGGGTGGAGTATATGATGATCTTAGAGAAGAAAGTGCCAAAAAACTAATGGAAATGGATTTTCCGGGTTACTCCATAGGTGGTCTTGCAGTAGGAGAGTCCAAAGAAGACATGTTACGGATAACCGCTCTTCTTAACAACATTCTTCCCGTACATAAACCACGCTATCTGATGGGGGTAGGCACTCCAATGGATCTACTTAACAATATTGCAAATGGTGTAGATATGTTTGACTGTGTAATGCCAACCCGAAATGCGAGAAAGGGCAGTGTCTTTACCATGAACGGTAAAATGATTATCAAAGCAGCCAGATACAAAGAAGACTTTCTGCCTATTGATCCAGAATGCTCATGTTATGCCTGTAAAAATTATTCCAGAGCATACATCAGGCATCTAGTTCACTGTGGAGAAATACTTGGCATGAGATTGACAACAATCCATAGTCTGCATTTCTATCTGCAATTGGTAAAAATGGCAAGAAAAGCGATCTTTGAAGATCGCTTTGAAGAATTCAGAACAGAAATGGCAGCTAAACTTGATGAAGTAATCTGATTACTCAGCAGTTACTCTGTAGAAATATTTGCTTCCCTCGGCCGATTCGTCAGTATAATTGGCTATATCACATGTATCATAGAGAATAAAAGAAGCAGTTTCTGCAGATTCAGAACGGTAAATGTTATATAATGTTGCTCCCTGAACCGAATCCCAAGATAATTGAACATCTCCGTTTGAGATTGTTATAGTCAAATTCTGTGGCGATTCCAGATTAGAAAGGACCACAAGCTCAACCGGGATTTCCACCGTTACATTGCCCGTAAAAGCATCTGTAATAACCAATTCGGAAAAATAACTACCGGGATTCAAGCCATTTGAATCAAACTCTAGATTTATCGAAACTGAATTCAATCCATCCAACGTATTCAGAGCAGAATCAGTTGATACCCACTCCGGATCTCCTGACATTTCTGATCTAAACTGGAAAATAGCAGTGTTGTTATTGCCTACCATTATTTCTCTGGTTGATGTTGTATTGGAAAGGAGATAGAAAGTTATACTCTCTGCAGAATAACTAGGATCCGGTTCCATATACTCCATTCCGGAAATTATCAGTGATAAATCCTGAGTCGAAATTGTTCCTTTGTGAGATATCTGAATTACATATCTGCCTGCTGTGGGATTGTAAAGGTCAATTTTTTCAACATTATCAACATCATTATCTGCCGTATTGACTGCTGCGTCTGCCGGTGAAAATGGATTCAAAGTCCAGGGAAAATACAAATTACTGTTATTATCCACTACTCGAAAATCCAAATCATTTACAAGCATTTTATCAGGTGGATCAATAATAGATTGTGGAGGTGTACCGGGAAAATCAGTCCAACATATGGTTGCAGCAATATTCTCGGAACCATCGCAATAAAAGGCAGCTGAGATTGGTTCTTCATTGTGAATATGTAATTCATTAATTTTATACCCGGTTGCAATGTCATCAGAAATTAGTAAAGCAGCTTTATTTGTGTTCAGAAGTCCCCAGCCAAATGAATAATCCGGACCCAAATAGCTGCCCGCTTCATCTGCAGTATGAATGACCAGTCCCTTAAGAGTAGCAGATTTCATTAGATTGTCATTATGGGTATTCATATAATGTTGGTGTAATAATGCCAGACTTCCGGTAACATTAGGAGCAGACATTGAAGTACCGGACATCAATCCATAACTATCTATTCCTGAAGTACATGAGTATAAACCATCCCCGTTTCCTACCAAATCAGGTTTTATTCTACCGTCATCTGTTGGACCCCAACCTGAGAAAGCTGATGCAACTACTTCTACAGGATTTGTGTATCCGCCTGAGATATCATTTATAGAACCTACTGTCAAAATATTTTTTGCCACCGTCTTCAAAGGAATTGTATCATAGCCGTTGTCGTGATAATCGTTGTAAGGACCTTCATTATCCATAACTGCGCTGACCCATTCGCCTTGTGAGTTAAATCGATAATATGTTGTCCCAATTGAAGGAGCTGCATCATTTCTATCATTTCCTGCTGAATTGACTATCAGATAGTAGGGGTTGTTGAAAGCTATTGCATCCCATGTTTGAGCATCACTTCCATAAAAACCGAACAAATAATCTTCTCTGACTCCCCATTGACCAAACCAGTGCGGAGCATATGTCCCAGACCAGTTTCCATCAGCCCAACCCGCTAATGCTCCATAAGAGTGGTTGGAAAGTATAAGTCCATTTATAGCTTCAGAATTCATCTCGACTGAATCACCATTGAAATCAAAAGCTCTTATTGTAGAAGCTACTGACATTCCTTTTGCTGAAGTTATTATTCCGCTGGCAATGAGCGTTCCTGCAACATGGGTAGCATGAGATATTACAGAGGAAGGTGAATCTACCTGAGTTATTCTGCCGGTCAACTCCTGATGTCCCGAAGCAACAGCTCCCCCATCCCATTCACCGATAACAATTCCGTTA
>JAQVBK010000366.1 GCA_028690365.1 Candidatus Cloacimonadota bacterium | reverse complement strand
CTAGCTGGTATATGAAAGTTATTTTTCAAAAAGGAATTTTTCTTGGGCTCAATTGCTGAGCGAAAAGTATATTGGTTCAGGCAGCAGCTTTTGTGCTGGCTGTGGATATCTATATAACAATCTAAAGAATAAGGCAGTAGCAACTCCTAAACATTTGAAAGCAGAAAAATATTATATGCAGAATGTTGTCAAAATGTTTTAAGAAAAATTAATATTCTTATATTTATAAAAAATTATGAGTGAAATAAGAAGAAGCACCCGGGATTCATGTTAACTATCGAACAGCCATGATTAGAAACTAATACCATAGACTATTTGCATAAATAAAAAAAGAATACGCCATTTCAGACATGAAGTAACACTAAGTATTTGCCTTACTCATTCTGTATTTATCATCATGTTATATTCACAATGAATCATTATCAGTTAAATTGATTAGTAAACAATGAAATATTTTTTGACACATTTACCGTCATATAGAATCTGCACTGAAGAATTAAAACAGGAGGACAGATGATTATTCTTACAGGAGCAGCGGGGTTTATCGGCAGCGTTGTTCTAAAAAAGCTCAACGATTTGGGTAACAGTGATATATTAATTGTGGATAATCTGGGAGATACCGACAAATGGAAAAATTTGGTTGGTAAACAGTTCGCTGACTACTTGCATAAAAGCAAACTGGCAGAGTACTTAAATAAAATCAAACCGGCAGATATCGAAGCAATAATTCATCTCGGAGCATGTTCATCCACTACGGAACGTGATGCCGAGTATCTAATGGATAATAATTTCAGATATACCAGGTTTTTGGCTGAGTTGGCAATAGAACACGATATCAGATTCATCTATGCCAGCAGCGGTGCAACTTACGGAAATGGAACTCAGGGATTCTCGGATTCAAACTCTGTAACTCCTTCTCTTGTTCCGGAGAACATGTATGGTTATTCCAAACATCTCAGTGATCTCTGGACAATAAACAATGGTTACACTTCAAAAATAACCGGACTTAAATTTTTTAATGTATATGGTCCCAACGAATATCACAAAGGCAACATGTCCAGCGTTGTCTTCAAGGCTTTTCATCAGGTTAAAAAAGAAGGGAGGATAACACTTTTCAAATCACACCGTCCGGAATATGCTGACGGAGAGCAGAGAAGAGATTTCATTTACGTAAAAGATGTAGCAGAGACAATAATTTGGTTTCTGCAGAATAGAGAAGTAAACGGTATTTATAATCTTGGTTTCGGAAAGTCCCGAAGCTGGAATGATTTGGCTAAGGCAGTGTTCAAAGCTATGAACTGTAAACCTGTAATTGAATATGTTGAGATGCCTGAATCCATTCGGGATAGATATCAGTATTTTACAGAAGCAGAAATGAATAAATTGAAAGATGCAGGATATACAACTGCTTTTACTTCGCTGGAAGCGGGAGTTGAGGACTATATAAGAAATTATCTTAGCAAGGAACATCCCTATCTGTAATCACTAATATGAAGAAAATAATTTTGTTTCTGTTTTGTATCTCGTTGTTAGCGCTGCAGATGAATTCTCAGAATATTTATCCGCTGGACAGCGATTATCACACTTTTGAATCAATGGAAAACGAGATAATACAGACTGCGATTAGATATCCAATGTTGGTAAGTTGGGAAATTATTGGTTATACAGCAACTCTAAAGTTGCCAGTTTATGCTGTAAAGCTGTCAGATGATGTCAATCGGCAGGAGTCTTATGAACCTTCCGTGGTAATAATTGGGCAACATCATTCAGAAGAACCTTTGGGAGTTGAAGTATCGCTTCACATTCTTAACAGACTTGCTGCAGCATACAACCGTTACAGATTTGCAAAAAAAACTGTGAATCGTTTCGAAATATGGATAATTCCCACTCTTAATCCGGAAGGGATGTCGATTGTGAACTCAGGTAAATACTTCAACAAAAGAGAAAATCTCTCAGATACGAATTTTAACGGAATTCTGGAAATAGAAAAAGATGGAGTAGACCTGAACAGAAATTATCCGTTTAACTGGGATACTGGCAATTCTAAAAACAGCAACATAGAAGAAGTATTTGATTTTTTTACAGATTCTCAATTTTGTGTGAATGACAGATATTATCGTGGTCCATTTCCATCGTCTGAGAATGAAATAGTTTCCATAACACATTTTTTTGACCGGATACAACCACAATTGGCAATCTTTTATCACAGCTCAATCAGTAGTTTGTATGCTGAAAAGATTTTCTTTCCGTGGAAGTGGGGTAGGATCCACTCTGATAATTACCATGATATGGCTTTTCTCGCTTCATATCTGGCTGAAAGATTACCAAAAGATTATGTAGACGATGAGTTTTATGATCCGCATTTTCATAACTCCTCTCTGAGTGGATTTGCCAGAGATTACGTCTATCATAAAAATGGAACCTTGTCATTGAATGTTGAGATGGGTGGAATCGATTCAACAGGGGCTTCGATAGTTTTTCCGGCTAACAATCAAATGGCGAATATTAAAAAGAAGCACTACAAAGCATTCACTGATCTCCTGGAAGTGTTTTATGATAATTTGCTCTCCGGTAAAATAGAGTATAAAAATAAGCAGCTTGCTGCTTTAAAACCGATTTTTATCGAAGATGAACCTCTCAATTATCGATATCCACTTCAAACAGACGAGAATGGCTATTTTCATAAATTCTTTCTACCTGAGAAAAAAAATACTTATTTCACGATAGATAATACTTTCTTTGATACAGAAGTTTCAAAGGGGGAAAAGTTTGTAATTAGAAAAAATCCTCCGTACTTTGTTGATACTGACCTGGAGAAACCTTTAAGAACCTGTTGCATAATACAGAAGTCCACTTTTACCAGCTTTATGTAATACAATATATATATTGTATTTAAAGGAAATAATGCTTGACGTATATTCTTTTTAGAAAAATGTGTACTTATTATTATAGGTGCGGAGGCAGAGATGCAATTAACTTTTACTACAGAATTAATTATGGATAGGATAGAAAAAACTGG
>JAQVBK010000365.1 GCA_028690365.1 Candidatus Cloacimonadota bacterium | reverse complement strand
ATATGATGCAGGAGCTGATGCATATAACTGGATAGCAAAAAATATAGATCAGGTTGTAGAAAAAGGAATTCAGTCCAGCAGAAAATAATATGAAAACTAACTTATTACAAAAGAATATTCCAAAAGGGTGGGAAATAAAAAAGATTAAGGATCTTTTAGATTTTGAGCAACCTACAAAATATATTGTAGAAAGCTCAAGCTATACCCCTGACGGGAAAACTCCTGTACTGACAGCAAATAAGTCTTTTGTTTTAGGTTATACAAATGAAACCGATGGAGTGTATGCAAATACACCTGCAATTATTTTTGACGACTTCACTACTGATAGTAAGTATGTTGATTTTCCATTTAAAATAAAGTCATCTGCAATAAAGATTCTCACAAATAAAGATGAAGATACTGATCTCAAATTTGTTTATGAGATCATGAAATCTTTCACTTTCCCAATCGCCAATCATAAGCGACATTATATTTCACAATATCAGGAACTAGATATTGTAGTTCCTTTGATTAAAGAACAGAAAAAAATAGCAGATATATTATCATCTGTTGATGAAGAGATTCAAAAAGTTGAAGAGATGATTTCTGTGACTGAAAAACTTAAGCAGGGATTAATGCAGAAGATTTTTTCAAAAAAATATCCTAAAAAGAGAATTATTGATGTTGCACAAGTTGTTTCTGGAGCAACTCCAAAAACTTCTGTATCAACATATTGGGGCGGTAACTTAGTTTGGGTTACGCCCAAAGACCTCTCAATTATAAAATCTAAGTATATTTATGATTCTGCACGAGCAATAACAGAAACTGGTTTTAAGAATTGTTCAGCAGTAAAGATTCCAGCAGGTTCTCTTATTATGTCCTCCCGTGCACCAATTGGGTATTTAGCTATTAACAAAACGGAAGCAACAACAAATCAGGGGTGTAAAAGTATTATTCCGAATAAAGATCTTAATATTGAATATCTTTATTACTATCTTGATTTCAATATGGATAATATGCGACGTCTCGGCTCAGGCTCTACATTTGCTGAAGTGGGAAAAACTGCAGTAGAGAATTTTGTAATTGCCGTACCTGAAATCGCAGAACAAAAAAATATTGCTGATATTTTTTCTTCTGTTGATGAAAAAAATACAGTGAATCAGAAGTTAAAATCAAAATTATTAGAACTTAAAAAGGGATTGGTGTCGGATCTCCTGAGTGGAAGTAAAAGAGTAAAAATATGAAATTATTATTTTTAGATTCAAATATATTCCTTAATTTCTATGATTTTCATGATGAAGATCTAACTCAACTTGCGAAGTTGGTGGATGCAATAAAAGCTGAAGAAATAAAACTGTTTTTGACTACTCAAGTTTGTGAGGAAATTAAGAAAAACAGAGAAGCTCGATTAAAGGTTGCATATGAGAAAATCGTAGATTCAAAAGCAACTTTAGCTATTCCTCCTTTTTGTAAACATTACAATGAGTATTCTGATATTAAGCGTGCTCAAAATATTCTTGATCAATTAAAATCTGAACTAAGTAAGAAACTCTGGGAAGATATACAAAGCCACACACTAAAAGCTGATAAAATCATTAGCGACCTTATCAATGAGAGTAGTGTAATTGATTCAGATAAATATTTGCCTCAGGCAATACAAAGACATCAATTAGGTAGACCGCCAGGGAAGAAAGACAGGAGTTATGGCGATGAGATTAACTGGGAGGCAATTTTAGCTGAAGTATCTGGTGAGGGTGAATTTATACTTCTTAGCAAAGATGGCGACTATGCTCACGCAATAGATGATCAGTCACTAAAAGACTATCTTGTTGATGAATGGAAAAAGAGTCATCCCGATAATGAAATATTTTTCTACAAAAGCTTAACTAAATTTTTCACGGAGCATGATATCAAGATTGAGTTGCGTATAGAACAGGAAAAGGATGAACTTGTTCGAGACTTGATCAATAGTCACAACTTCTTAAATACACACATTATAGTAAGTAGTCTCTCTAAATACAGTAGTTTTACAGATGATCAGGTAAGAGGTATGGCAAATGCTTTGAGTGAAAATAGTCAGATTAGATGGATTATTGATGATGCCGATGTAAAAGAATTTTATAGAGACAATCTTCTTCCTAGGTTAGAGTTATTTGATTCCGAAACACAGCAAAGCATTAGAGGCTTAATTCAAGGTGAAGAAGCTACGGATTTGTCTGCTGAGTTGAACAACTTTGAAGAAAAACTTAAAGAAGAAAAAGCTAAAGAAAGTGATACCGAAGAAGATATTCCATTTTAATTAAACATATGAAATTTAACGAATTATATACAATAGAAAAACACATCATAAAATTCATCCAAGACAAGCTTGGTTATGAGTTTATTCCTGCCGAAGAATTTTCAAAACTCCGTACCTTTGAGAATGAGTTTATAATCACTTCTCATTTACTTGAATCTGTTCAGAAAATAAATGATGTTGATGAAAACTTGGCTCAGAGTGTTGTTCGAGAAATAAAGAAGCTGGACACCAACGAAGCATTTCTTTTTGCTATGCGAAACGGAGTGAATCTGAAGGATCCTGCAACTGGTAAGAATCGTGATTTTCATATTGTTGATTTTTCAAATCCTGACAACAATCGATTTGTTGTAACAAGCCAGTTCTATTTTGAAGGAACTACAGAAAATATCCGTCCTGATGTGATGGTATTCCTGAACGGCTTACCAGTATCTGACATTGAAGCTAAAAGCCCTACTGCCTCTAGTTCGGTAAGTTTTGAGAATGCCATTGATCAAATCAAGCGATACGAAAAGGTTGCTTCTAAGCTATTCCTTCCAAACTGTTTCAACATCGCAACCGATGGACTTAAGACTGTCTATGGAGCAACCTATTCTCCAAAACAGTACTTCTTGACTTGGCGAGAAGATCCACACAGTGAACTAAAGAAGTTTGAAGATGAGCTAGATTCAACCCTCTACTTCCTACTTGGAAAAGAACAGATTCTCGACATCTTGAAGAACTTCATTGTCTTTGAAAAGAAAAAGGACGGAATCACTAA
>JAQVBK010000068.1 GCA_028690365.1 Candidatus Cloacimonadota bacterium | reverse complement strand
TGAGTCGCTGATTGCGATCAGCAGTTCTCGCAAGTCCTGCTTAATCTAGAAAGAAGTGACTTGAAACGAGTCCCAGTTTGAGTCGCTAATTGCGACAGCAGTTCTCGAGTCATACTCATCCCGATTTATCGGGATTCGTTACGACTCAAGTCCTGCTTAATCTAGAAAGAAGTGACTTGAAACGAGTCCCAGTTTGAGTCGCTAATTGCGACAGCAGTTCTCGAGTCATACTCATCCCGATTTATCGGGATTCGTTACGACTCAAGTCCTACTTAACCTAGAAAGAAGTGACTTGAAACGAGTCCCCGAGTTTGAGTCGCTAATTGCGCATAGCTGCTACAATAAGCAATAATGAAATTCTTATCCAGTGGAGTGTAGTTTCGGGAGCAATTTATTATAAGGTTTACTCTGCTTCAAGTCCAGATACCGTTTTCCCCGATAATTGGACTTTGGAGGCTGACAATATTGTAGGCTTAAACTGGACTGATGCAAGCATTTTTTCAAATAAATTCTACAGGGTAGTGGCAGTGGATTCTGAAAGTAGGATTCATGTAAGTGCTGACGAAAAATGATTCACTATGATTTAAAAATGGGATTCTGGGGAAAATGATAATAATCTGATTAGCAAAGAAATCTGAGAGGATGATTAACTAGTATTGTGCAGTAAAAATAAATGGGAATTCTTTCATGAGAAAAAGGGCGAGTTGAACTGCCCTTTAAATTTTTTAGAACATTATTCCGGCAGAAATACTTATGTGAGTAGTTGTTATATCTGCAGTATATACATCTCCATAATAATTTGTCTCAATCTCACCTGAATATTTCTTTAACATAACCCTGAGATTGGCTTTGTTAGCAATATAGCCTGCTCCGGCAGCAAAATAAATTCCTCCCAGTAAATCATCATTACCTTTATAATCATCATTACCAGTTAATAGTCCATAGCCTATATGTCCAATCACATACGGAGTCTGCTTCGGAGTAGGCATAAAATTCATCTGTCCTATCAGGTAGATTGGAATATGGGCAAATTTAGGATCGCCGTACATGTTTTCGTCAAATCCTCTCTGTAACTGAACTTCGATTCCGGCGCCCAATGCAGCTTGTTGATTAAGTGGTGATAAAAATTCCGCAAAGATACTTATACCGGTATTGGCATCCAAATCGGTACTTTGACCCTCATAAGAAAACTCATGTTCTCCGCCAAAATCCAGAGATAAACCGAAGGTAGACTTGAAGTTTTGAGCATTGAGCATAAAGGCTATACTCAATAGCAAAAGCAAAATTAAACTCTTTTTCATTTGATTCTCCTCATTTTTTTTGTCAAAAATTAATTCTAATATACCATGTCAACTTTTTTTGGCACAGGTTTAAATTCCTGTGTTGATTCTGCAATATTTCTAAAGTACTCAATTATTCTGCCGATAATAAACCAAGTTCATTACAAGTCTGACTTCGGGAGGTTACTATGGTAATCTCAAGGGATTTGAGTTTTCTTCATGGTGTAAGAAAGGATGATTTTGTTTCACCACAAAAGACGAAATCGGAACTGACGACTCAACCGGAAGAAACTCAAGCGCAGGACAAGGAAGTCAGAACAGAAACGCAATCAGCAAATTTTTCGGAAATTATCGTAGTTGTGGCAGTTGATTCAGGAAGAAAACTTCATGCGAGTTCGAACAGAGAATGATTTGTTACGAAATTTAAACTGTATTCCTTGAAATTGTGATAAAGTAAATGGTGGATATCTGGGAGCATAATTAACAGTATTGTGAAGCAAGATCTAGAATGGAATATTTCTGAAAAAAGAAAGGCAGCTCAACTGCCCTTTAATTTTTAGAACATTACTCCGAAAGAAACACTTATATGAGTCGTTGTTATATCTCTTGAATATTCATCTCTATGGTAACCTCTTTTAATCTCACCAGTATATTTTTTTAACATAACCCTAAGATTTATATGGTTGGTAATGTAGCCTGCTCCGGCAGCATAATATAGTCCTCCTTTCAGATCACCATTACCTTTATAATCGTTATTTCCCGTGAATCCTCCATAGCCTATATGTCCAATCACATACGGAGTTTGCTTCGGAGTAGGCATGAAATTTATCTGTCCTATCAGATAGATGGGAATATGGGCAAATTTTGGATAGCCGTTGGAAGTGGTTTTGCTAAAACCTCTCTGTAATTGCAATTCGATTCCGCCACCCATTGCAGCTTGTTGATTAAGTGTTGATAGAAATTCTGCAAAGATACTTATGCCAGGATGGACGTCTAAATCAGCATTCCCAAACTCTTGTTTCCCGATAAAATCCAGAGATAGCCCAAAGGTAGATTTGAAATTCTGAGCATTGAGCATAAAGGCGATACTTAATATCATCAAAAGAAGCACACACTTTTTCATTTGTTTCTCCTCATTTTTTTCGTCAAAAATTATTACGGATCTATCAGGTCAACTTTTTTAGGTACAGTTTCAAAATTCCGGTATTGATTGTATAAATTCCTAAAGTACCCAAACATACTGCCGATAGTATAGCAAGTTCATTACAAGTCTGACTTCGGGAGGTTACTATGGTAATCTCAAGAGATTTGAGTTTTCTTCAGGGGGTGAGAAAGGAT
Source organism: Candidatus Cloacimonadota bacterium (assembly GCA_028690365.1). Lineage (GTDB taxonomy): Bacteria > Cloacimonadota > Cloacimonadia > Cloacimonadales > JAQVBK01 > JAQVBK01. The sequence goes on along the minus strand of JAQVBK010000068.1, from coordinate 11,424 downwards.
GAGTTTGCTTTTTCCCGAAAGGCAAAAACAGAACAGCCTGCATCTCCGCAAGAAACTCAAACAGAGGACAAGGAAGTCAGAACAGAAACGCAGACGGCGAAATTTTCGGAAATTATTGTAGTGGTGTTACCTTCATCTCCTTTCAGACCCAATCGGAGTCTATCAAAAGAAAAAGAAGAAAGGAAAGAATCTGCAGAGAAAGAACCCGAAGATGCCCGGGAAGAGTTACTTGATAGTTTTTGGAATAAGAAGGACAGAAAGCCTGACACTCAACCTGCTGATCTGCAACAGTTTCAAATCCAGGGCAGGAAATCTGCAATATCCGCTTTGCAGAATATGCAGAACATCTTGAGTTCTGTGGAAAGAAAGGTGGATAAACTAAGTTAAAAAGGCAACCGATGGTTGCCTTTTTTTATTGTTTAAGACTTTTATATTTCTTTAGTCCCTCTCTGAATATCAGCATTGCTTTTCTCAAGTCATTTTCATTCAGAATATATGCGAGTCTTATTTCATTCTTCCCAAGACCAGGAGTAGCATAAAACCCTTCAGCCGGAGCAAACATGACAGTTTCATTGTTAACCTGAAATTCTTCCAGCATCCAAACTGCGAATTTCTCGGCATCAGTAATGGGCAATTTGGCGATAATGTAAAATGCTCCTTCCGGTTTGATGCAGACAACATCATCTATTTTCGCCAATTCGTCGAAAACAATATCTCTTCTTTTTTTATACTCACTAATGGTTTCCTCGAAATAACTCTGCGGTACTTCAAGACTGGCTGTGGCGGCTATCTGATCTATAGTTGGAGGACATAATCTTGCCTGAGCAAACTTGAGTACTGCACTCATCAGTTTTTTGTTTTTGCATACAATCGCACCGATTCTTGAACCACAGGCACTGTATCTTTTCGAAATACTATCTACCATAATGGCATGATCTTCCATACCTTCAATGTGCATTATTGAAGTGTGGGTTACGCCATCATAAACAAATTCCCGATAGACTTCATCTGAAATAACATAAAGATTGTTCTTCTTTGCAATTTCGGTAATGCGTTGTATATCTTTTCTGGGATATACTGTTCCGGTTGGATTTCCCGGATTGCACATCATGATTGCTTTGGTTTTAGCGCTAATCAGGGCAGTGATTTTTTCATCTTCTGGTAAAGCAAAACCAGTCTCAGCATAGGTAGTTAATGGTATAAGATTTACTCCGGCGATTGTGGCAAAGCCATTATAATTAGTATAGAATGGTTCAGGTACAATTATTTCATCTCCGACATTACACGTAACTAGCATAGCAAAAATAATTGCTTCTGAACCGGCTGTAGTAACAATGATGTCACTTAAACTTAGATCAATTTTGTTTTTCTTGTAGTATTTCTGTAGGCTTTCCCTGTAAGTCAGCAGACCCTGAGAAGGTCCATAAGCCACAACTTTGTCAGTGAAATTGTGATAGGCATTTAAAATTTGTTTTGGGGTTTCAATGTCTGGTTGACCAATGTTGAGATGGTAGATTTTGATTCCCCTTTTTTTTGCTTCATCAGCGTAAGGCATCAGTTTTCTAATCGGTGATGCTTGAATCGTTTCTGCTCTGTGAGAAATATTCATACTTCCTCCTGGTGTTCATTTATTATTCTTTTTTTAGAAGTTTTCAACTTTTACTTGTGCCTGATTCATTGCTTGCTGGAAATAATCCAATTTGCTGTTTATTTCATCTTTGTTATCTATAAAAAAGGGCTCATCAAATATTACGTTAATTCTGCTGAAAGGTTTGGGAAATCTGAATCGGTCCCATGATTTAAATATCCATTCTTTCTCGATATGTACACCAACCGGAACAACTGGTAACTTGGTTACATAAGCCACAAAGAGAGCTCCCTCTTTTACCTGCATATTTGGACCTTTTGGTCCGTCAGGACTTATTGCCAGTGAGTAATCTGCAGCTTTCCTGATCAGTTCTTTGACAGCGGATAAACCGCCTCGACGAGAAGAACCCCTGGCAGTATTAAAACCCATTACTCTGGCAGGTCCGGCTATCAGTTCGCCATCTTTTGAACTGGAGATTAGAATTGTAATTCCCTTATTTCTTTTAAAATAAAGTAGAGGAATTTGATTTCTGTGCCAAAAACTAAAAACCACTCTCTCCTTTGGGAAGTTGCCTAACTCTCTATACCTGTAGGTAAACCCCAGAATATAAAGTAACAAAGCAGCAAAATACTTTTCCAGAAAGAAAGCTATTTTTATTATGAAACTGTTTTTTTTCATTTCTGATGCTCGACTATTCTGATAAGATTCTGACAATGATGTCTGCGGTTTCCTGAGAGGCAATTTTATCTCCCAGGAGGTTACCTATTTCAGAAAGTTTGTCTTCTATCATTCTATATTTTTCCGGTGAGTCAATTATTTGGATCAGGTTTTCTTTAAGAATTTCGGGAGAAAAGTCTTTCTGAATCAGTTCAGGAATAACATCTTCTTCCAAAATAATGTTTGGTAATCCTATTCTGCGAATTTTAATAATATTTTTGGCGATGTAGTAGGAAATCGGGCTTGTGGAATAGACGATTACAAAAGGTGTTCCAACCAGTGCAGTTTCAAGAGTGGCAGTCCCTGAAGTAACCGCCAGAACTTCGGAATACTTCATCATCTCATAATTATATCCATCAACAATGAAAACATTCTTAAGTTTGCTTTTTGATATCATGTCATCAAACAAATTCTTTGAGACAGTATTTGCCCTGGAAATGATAAACTGGAAATCATCAGATTGCATAAGTCTGATTGTGTTCAGAAAAATTGGAAGATTCTTCTGCATCTCAATATTGCGACTGCCGGGTAGGAAAGTTATCCATTTTTTATTGGGATCAAGACCAAAAAAATCAGCAAACTTATCCTTACTGATGTTTATCTCAATTTCTTCTGCTATGGGATGTCCTACATAGGTTGAATTAATACGGTGAATATCAAGTAAATCTTTTTCAAACGGGAGTATACAGGCAACATGATTGGTGTTTTCTGCTAACTGATTAACCCTTCCGTGTTTCCAAGCCCAGAATTGGGGACAGATATAATAAAGAACTTTTATTCCCATCTCGTAGGCAATTTTTGCAATTCGCATGTTCATCCCTGGATAATCTACCAGTACAACCAGATCAGGCTTATCATTTTTAAGTATTTTTCTAATAGTTCTCTCAACGTTCCAAAAGAAAGGAAGATGCTTGATGACTTCCCAAAATCCCATTACCGCAAAACGTTGGAAAGCAAAAAGCGCTTCAAAACCTTCAGCTTGCATTTTGTAACCGCCGATACCATAATTCTTGAAATTCTCGGCTCTACGTTTCAATTCGCGAAGCACAATGGATGAATGTAAATCTCCTGAACTTTCACCGGCAATCCAAAATATTTTTTTCATTGCTTCCTGCTTTATCTTAATCTTTAACTGGCTTTATTTTACTGTCTAACTAATTCAATTTGATAGCTAACTTTTTTAATACGAATAAGATGTCCAGTATTTTCGTTGAATGAGTAACTTTTTGACAATATTATCATTGACTCCATTGTGACAGTTTGAAATCTGTTAACTAAATAAATTCGGGAGAAATCATGAAGTATTTAAAAAGTGCTATCGCCATTACTTTTCTCTTTTTGTGTTTGCAGTTGTTTTTCCAAACGAATTTCTGGGAAAGCATTGAATATTCCGCTACTGATACCTTCTTCAGAATACGTGGGTCCAGAGAAATAAGCAACGATATAGTGATTGTTTCAATTGATGATGAAACCTTCCAGAGTCTTGATGAACGCTGGCCCTTTCCCAGAGAATATTATGCTCACCTCATAGATAATCTACAAAATGCCGGTGTCTCACAAATTGTTTTTGATGTTCTTTTTACTGATTCCTCAACTAATTTTTCTGATAGCATCCTGACTGAAATTTCCGCAAAATATTCCAATATTGTATTTGCCGGAAAATTTGTTGAGGTTGAAACCCCAACTTATACAAAACAGGAAATCATTACTCCAATTCAAAGTCTACAGGAAACATCCAATCCCTGGGGAATCGTTAATGTCCCTCAGGACAGAGATGGTTTTGTTCGCGATTATACTACCAAACTCTCTCACAATAACGATAATTATTTCTCGATTGGAGTTTTGGCTGCTAAACCGGCATCAATGAATTATGATGAGTGGATGTCAGGTTTTAAAGAAAATCAGCGTTATATTTACCATGGTGAAACAGTAATTCCCAAAACAATCGGTAGTCGGGTAAAAATAAATTATTACGGACCAGCAGGAACATTCAAATCTATACCTTTTTCACATATCATTGATGATTCAACTTTTACAATTGCCGGTTTTGATATAGACAGTTATGAAAGTATTCTGGCTGATAGTCTGTTAAAGAACAAAGTTGTTCTTATTGGCTCAACTGTTGATGAACTTCATGATAACTTCTACACACCTATGTTTTCCGGAAAAGAGATGATGCCGGGAGTAGAAATTCATGCTAACTTTGTGGAAATGGTTAAAAATAAAGATTTTCTTAAAGAAGTGAAATTTCTGTATTATTTGTTAGCGATACTTTTAATTGTTTTGCTGTCATCTCTGATTTTTAACTGGGTGAAACCGACGAAGTCTGTTTTTGTCTTAGTATTGATTATTGTTGCTCATTTGATTTATGCCTATCATTCATTTACAGAAAACAGTATGATTTATCCGATTCTGGAACTTCCGACTTTATTGGTTGCTGTTTTTATAGCTAGTTTAGTAACGCATTATATTAGAACTCTCAAAGAGAGAAAGTTTATACGGTCAGCTTTCTCTCACTATCTAGCACCTGAATTGGTTAACGAACTCCTGAAAAAACCAAACAGTTTGGAGTATGGCGGAACTGAAAAGGAAATCACGGTACTATTTTCTGATATCAGAAATTTCACAACCTACACTGAAAGCCACCGTGCTAAAGAGACTGTAGCAATTCTGAAAGAGTATTTCACAGAAATGGTAAACATTGTTAAACAAAACCGTGGAATTGTTGATAAATTTGTCGGAGATGAACTTATGACACTTTTCGGGGTTCCCGTACATTACGAGAATCATGCTTACCTCGCTTGCAAAGCTGCATTAGAGATGAGAGAAAAATTGGATGAGCTAAACAAAAAATGGGACAGTGACCGTAAAGATGGTTTTGAAATTGGTATAGGTGTAAATACTGGTATAGCTGTTGTAGGAAATCTTGGTTCAGAACAGATTTTTGATTTTTCGGCAATCGGCGATGCTGTTAATTTGGGCGCTAGAATTGAGGCAATAAACAAAAATTATGATACGAAAAAGAAAATTATTATAAGCGAATTTACTTATGAGCAGGCAAAGGATATGATTATTGCTAATTATCTGGATGAAGTTATTGTGAAAGGGAAAACACAGTCAGTGAAAATTTATGAACTGATTGATCTAAAAAAATGAGACAGCACTAAGCCTTGCAACAAAATAGAATGAGGATTTAATGAGAGACAAAAGCCCTATTTGCTATGAGTATATTTTTAAATTTACCGATGGAGAACAGAAAAGTTTTAAAGCTGAACTTGATTACGAAACTCTGGAGCTAATCAATACAAACAGGAATAACTCTGAAGAGACTGATTGGCTAAAATTGAGTTATTTCAAATGTCCCAACTGTACTCTTAAGGCAGATGAGCATCGAAATTGTCCAGTCGCAGAAAGTCTAAATGACATAATAAAATTTTTCGGGCAGTATTATTCTACTGAGCAGGTTGAGGTAACAGTAGTTTCCGAAAACAGAGACTATTTCAAAAAGACTTCACTTCAGCGCGGAATTAGTTCGCTTATGGGTATTTACACCGTCACAAGCGGATGTCCGATTTTAGCAAAACTTAAACCCATGGTTAGATATCATCTCCCTTTTGCTTCTATGGAAGAAACAATGTACAGAGGGTTGTCAATGTATCTGGTAGATCAGTTCTACCGATTAAAGGAAGAGAAATCGGTTGATTGGTCGCTTACCGGATTAGCTGAGCTTTACAACAATGTGCATATATGTAATGAGACTTTTTTTCAGAGATTGAAAAATGCTGCTTCAAAAGATGCTAACTTGAATGCTCTTATCATTCTGGATACATTTGCAAGTTTTATTCACCTTTCTGTTGATGATGAAAGAATCAGACGATACAAAAAGATTTTCATGACTCAGGATTGAAAACTATATCTTTCTCTCTTCTTTCTTTACAATCAGCATTTCCAGAACAAATAACAGCAAAGCCAGAATAAGTAAGTATTTCCAGATTTCAAAACCATAACGGGAACGAAGAATCTCTTGATCCCAGTTATCTTCGGTTACAAACAGGAAGTCTCTACTTTTGATTGTTAGTCTTTTATACTCGCTTTCAGAATAATCAGGGTTTACAGAGAAAATTCTGTAAGTCTCTTCATTGCGTAGAAGTTGGTAGTTGCCTGTTTCTGTTATCACAAGATGATCTGAATTGGTCGCAAGTCTGTTTTTGGAAGGTAAAATAACTGAAGAACCCGCGATACTTATTCTGTCTCCGGGAAGAACAGCTGCTTTCTCAGAGTTGCTGTTAGAAGCTGATTCAAAACATTTATAGGCAATAATGGGGAATGAAGAGTCCACAAATAACTGATTATTAAGCGCACGAGGGTCAAAATTCCACAAATAAGAATTACCCTTTTCGAGAATAAGACTAGAATTATCTACCTGAATAAGAGTATTGGAATAATCATCCGTAACGGTTTCCCAAAAATCAGTAACCCCAATGAGTTTAATCTTGTCGGCATCAAGTAATCTAGTTATCTTGTGAAACCGGTTGAAATTGCTGATGTACTTTCTACTGTTGGCACTGTAAAATTCTCTGAACTCAATGGAGAATTTATTGGATAGATAGTCTTTCCATTGATTGTTCATATTTGTGTCAGTAATAAAAATAATTCCGTTCTCAGTATCAGTCAATTTATCAAGAAGGAAACTTAAGCTGGCGGGTAATTCATTTCTGGCGTATACAACAACAACATCGAAATCTTTTAAATAATCGAAATAAAGTTTATCATCTGGGACCAGTTTTATGTTTTCCCTGGAACTGGTAAAAACTTCTAACATACTCTGTAAGGGGATTGGGAGTTTTTGCAGATCTGAAACTACTGCTATTTTTGGTGACAGATTGTAAAAAAAGCTAAAGAAGTTCTTATTGTCAAAATTCAATCTTTCGTTCTTAGCTATAACAAAACCGGAATGCCAGCCGGAGTTATCTATAAGTAAGTTAAAGTTAAGTTCACGTCGCTGGTTTGCTTCTAAGGAAACAACCTTTTCTTCTACAGTTCTGCCATTGAAGTAGAGGCTGTAAATTACATCAGTTTGAGGTTGTGCTGAGTGATTAACCAGATCAAACGTGATCTTTTGTTCCAGTCTTCGGTTAATCAATTCATTGGCTAAGAATGTATTCTGACAGCTAATGTTGTGTTTTTCTGTGATGTTTGATGTAGGAATGATAAATAAGGGAATATCCTTTTGCTGTGGGATTTCGGTTGATTGCATGTCGGTTATGAAATAAATTTCTCTGTTGGGTAGTTGGCTTTCATATATCAGTTTTTCAGCTTTCTCAAATACTTCGGAAAAAGGTGAATGGTTTGCAGTAACATTAATTGAAGTGATCAGTTTTTCATCAATTTTTCCATATCTGATGTGACCGTTTAAATCATTCCAGCGATTGTCAAGAGTCAGAATAGAAACGAGATCATTCTCCAATAACATCTCATTTATGGACAGGGCGATTTCCTTGGCAATTTCCATTTCCGTTCTTGTGTCCGCCAGATAATCCATACTGTAAGAATTATCAATAATGAGAACTGCTGCCGTGGGTGGATGTTTTGAACTGCCTTTTAGGAAAGGGAATTTAACTGCCGGACGGCTTATTGCCATAATTGTCAGCAGAATAATTAGAATTCTGATTATAAGAAGAAGGATATTTTTAAGGTTGATTTTTCGATTTTGTTTTTGCTGACTCATCTTGATGAATCTGATTGAACTAAAAACAATTCTCAAAGGTTTTTTCTTGGCAAAAAGATAGATAAGAATGGGAATTACTGCAGAAGACAGTAATATCAGAACTCCTGAATTTAGAAAAGTGAAACTAAACATGTTTATTCCTGTTTTTATATGCCAAATGAAATAGAAATCAAATAGCGGTTATTCTCAACTTTCCAATCATTATTGGTAATTGAACAATCGAAACGAAAAGCTCCATAGTAAAATCCTGAGCCGATTGAATAGAAAATGTTCTTCTGGCTCTCAAATTTTTCACTGTAAGCACCTAGTCTTAATAACAGGCTAATATCGGTAACATTGGGATCACCGGCAACCACGTATTTTGAATATCCAAAATGAAAAGTAGGATTTTTCTTCATTTTAAGCCTTCCACTCATTGATAAGAGAAAAGCGGTTTCTTCATTTTCCAAATGAAGACCTAACGTATATCTCCTTTTCAGAATTCTGTCCGAACCTTTTTTCCAGTAGATTTTCGAAAAAATATCATGAAAAGATAATCCATATACAATATTTGCTTTCTTTAAGTGAAATCCGATATCGGTTGAAAATCCATTTGCCCTGTCATCTATGAAATCTTCTCTGATCCAGACAGAATCAACTTCCGTTTCTTTTAAATGAACTAATCTTCCGGTGAGATATTTGAGATTTATTCCAAAAGCAAAATCTTTTTCTTTTGCTGAAGTTGTTATCTGGAAGGAATTAAGATAGAAGTCGGTGTATTCTCGGTGAGAAACATCTGCGGTTGTGTACTCTGTATCACTTTCTATCGAAGATATGGGTTGATAACAGATTGCCCCTTTTTCCATTATCAGACCTAAATAGTTCAGTTGGTTGTCTTTCAGAAGATTTAAAGGGTTTCCGTACATATCAGAAATATTACTTGAAGGTGAATAATGGCGGAATCCGGCAATCAACAGACTTGATTTACTCTCTGCTAAAAGGGACGGATTATTGTAAACAGACAGAGGATCTGAGTAGAAACTCGCATTTGTTCCGCCTAATGCTGTACTAATAGGGGAGATACTGTTTTGTGTAACATGATAATCATATGTAATAGCGGGTTCACTGAACAAGTACAATGAGAATGCCAAAATAATAAGTGTTAGAGAAATTCTCGATGTCATAAAGATTCCTTATGTAAATTAGGAGATGGTTGTACTGGTTTTTGTTCATATACTTTTGCTCCGAGATAGAAGAAAATTATACTAAATAATATTCCAAAAACAGCATCAATAAAATAATGATAATGACAATAAACAATTGAAAGTGATAATAGTAGGGAAATTGAAACCAAGATATATCCCAGTCTTTTTGAAAGTCTGAAAGATGTAAAACTTATGAGCATTGCTACTGCAACATGTGAACTCGGGAAAGCCCCCCCCCAATGCGTTGATCTGTTATAAATAAACGCCATTATTTTGGTGAAAGGACCATAACGATATATTTTGGTCAGTTCAGTTAAACCTGGTAACGCCCTGCCGCCGACAACCGGTAAGACCATATATATCAGGTAGCATGAATAAAATAAAAATGTTATCATGAAAATTTGTTTGTGAAAATACTGCCGATCTTTAATATAAAAAGCCAAACTAACTCCGAAAATCATGGGATAATAAGAAAAGTAGGCAAAGTGAAAGAGTTCCTGAACAAGAAAACTATCATACAATTGTCCCCAGACTTCTGCCGGCTGATAACCAAAAATTGCAAAATCAATTCTCTGGAAGAAATCGTCGAGATAATTGGGGAAGATAACTCTATTGACTGCTGAAGCCGAAGAATAGAAAAACCCAAAGAGTAAAACCGGATACATATCCCGTAGTATATTAACCAAGATGAAATTGATCCTTTTGCTCAGAACTAATAAAAATACTAAAGCAAAAAAAAGAACTATAAAACTTCCGAAGTTTTTTACGGGCTCATCAACTCTTGACCAGCCCAGGGAGATATAAAAAAGATTTACGATTAAATATCCAAAAGTGATATAATCCACCAACCTCAATTCTTTACAGAAATTTTTTAGAATGGTCATACTGTTTAGAGAATTTTATCGTATATTCTATACTTTTTGTAAAGATTTGCATCTAATCTGTTAGCCAGATTGTTCATTTCAACATTATCTTCCAGAATCCAAGAGATTTCGGCACGATTGTAGCCTGAGTTGTATCCATTTTTAAAAGTGTGATAAATCATTACCGACTCAATTCCCTTTTTCTGATATTCTTTTATTACTCCCAAAGTAATTACCCGAACAGCGTCAATTTTGTTTTTATAATATAGAGCTTTGAAAAGACCCAGCGGAAAAAGTCTTCCCTTCATCTTTTTCAGTACGATATTATAATTAGGCAGAGCTACTGAGAAACCTACAGGCTTGCCATCAACTTCTGCAATAAAAACGAGATTACGGTCAGCAATTGGAAGCAGCTCCTCTACAATACTATCAAATTCTTTGTCACTCATTTCTACTGCGCCCCAATTATTTTTCCAGGCTTCTCCATAAAGCTTCATAACCGTTTGCAGATCTTTTTTCATTTCGTTTTTGTTTTTACTGAGACATCTAACAGTATAGTTGTATCTTTTCTGAACCATTTGTACAAATTTTTCCAGTCTTTCTGGAGTCTTTTCTGGAGCAACCATGTATGCAAAGATATCCATTGCTTTGTGGAGTCCGTAGCTATCCAGCAACTTAGGATAGTAAGCATGATTGTGAGTCATCATTACAAAGGGGGGAGTGTCAAACCCGTCTATTAAGGTGCCGCATTCATTATGCAAAGAAAAGTTCATTGGCCCTCTCATTGAGTCTCTACCTTTGGACAAATTCCATTCTGCTGCTTTGTTTAGAAGAGAATGAGCAACTTCTTTATCATCTATGCATTCAAAAAAACCAAAAAAACCGAGTTTATCGTTGAAAGTACTATTGTGACGGGTATTGGTGTGTGCAGAAATTCTGCCCACTGGTTTGTTGTTGTGATAAGCGATAAACAATTGAGCTTCAGAGTGTTCATAAAAAGGATTCTTTTCTGGGTTAAAGAATTTCTTTTGTTCAGAAATCAGAGGGGCTACCCAGTTAGCGTTGTTTTTATAAAGTTCAAAGGGCAGCATAATGAACTCTTTCAGCAATTTGCTGTTATTGACTGCAATAATTTCAATAGCCATCAGAACTCTCCCAATCTTTTAGAAACCATGAAATTCACTACACCCATAAGTACAGCAGCAATCAGTAATTTACCGATAAATTCTCTGCTGTCACTGAAGAAAAATGTCAGAAAAGGGGGGAGCAGTACTATCATGAAAGCACCAAAGCGAATTTGATTAAAGAAATGAATTACTAACGCAGCTAGAACAAATGCTATCA
>JAQVBK010000364.1 GCA_028690365.1 Candidatus Cloacimonadota bacterium | reverse complement strand
TCAAGTTGAACGGTAGAGGCTGTTTTACGAATGAAAAACATCTCAGAATCAGTCTCTGTTGATTTTATATGAACAGGATAATTTTGTTTATCTACACTGATTATGCACACATCCTTTCCTTCAACTGTCATAATATCCAGTTTAACTGCGCTGCTGCGTCCGTTTCCAAAATATTTCCCAAATTCCTGGTCAAACATAAGTTTAAATGCATCTCTGTTGCCCTTTTGCTGAATTTGATTTATGGTGCAATAATCCCCTTCAATTCCTTTGATACTCCCATCATCAGATATCCCTATCAGCAGTTTGCCCCCGTTGGAGTTCATAAAAGCTGCAATTGTCTTTATTGCCCTGAAAATCGAGGTTTGTTTTTCTTGAGGTCTTTTTATTCCAAAAAATGTCTCTTTAAATTCAGTTTTTTCATTCTCACCCATTTCAATTATTGAAAATAAATCGTCATTGTTGTTTTTCTGATTGATAATTGGAAATTGGATATTATTTATGGGATTTACTGTATTTACCACCGGGCAGAGATCTTCTGCAATTTTTATCTCAGCCAGAATACGGGGATTTTCATTTTCCAGGAAATTCCTGAAATTTACCATATTTGCAGTAGTTCCATTGAAAACACGGGATATTGGAGTTTCAGCATATTTTTTGTTACAAATTACATCACAATGTTCCATCGTGAAGTAAAATTTATCTATATCACTCATAAGTTCACCAAGAGCAAGATTAAAAACCCACTTTTCAGCGTCGGATTTTGTTTCAGGAACAAGATCAATATTTTTAATTTTAACGTTCCACCTATCATCATCATTATCCCTGTTGAAAATGAGTGTTTTATCGTCAAAGTTATAGCTGCTTTTTCTGAATTTTTCAAATGCCTCTCTGTCATCTTTTATTTCATTAAACCCAACTCTTATGGCATCAATTTCCGGATCATACCCGGGAATAAGATTTTTGATATTATCCTTTAAAGAAAAGGAGAAATAATTTACATCATTGTGCCGGAGTTTGAGTTTGCTGCAATTAATAACGAGTTGGCATTTCCCATCGGAATTCCCTGATATTTTCACTTCAGCAGGAACTTCTCTATCGGTAATTACCCGGGGTTTGCTTCCCTCAGGTCTTTCAAATACCACCCTGAAAGAGCCGTTTTCATTATTCCAGGATGTAAACTCTGCATCATCAAAATCACGATAGTTCTCCATTGGTTCTGTTGCCTGCTTGGATAATTCACGGACAGGTTGTTCAGGATTATAATCAACGATTTGTGAATATATCCCCGGAACGGGATCTACAACATATGAAAGCCCGTAAAGGCCGGTTTGCGGGATTGTTACCATATCATTAAGCAGGGCTTTTTGTCCCATATCGGATCTTCTGTCATTTCTTAGATCATAAAGCCCAAGATCTGCAAGATATCTTTTGAGATTGTCTTTCTCCCCTTTTTTAAGAGAAAGAGTATCGATATTCTTAAGAAGATATATTATCTCTGGCCGTTTTTCCTGAATATATACAGTTACAACAGCTTTTATTCTGCTTACAACCGCTTTTTTTTCTGCAATAAATTCTGTCATTTTTGATTATCCCTTTTCTCAAAACATCTCCTGAAATCAAATTCTGGACCTGATTTTTCTGCAATCATTTGGAATTCCTTTGAATTTTGTTTTCTTCCAAAGAAGCACCTGTCACCAATTACAAGCATCTGATACCTTGCCCTTGTTATTGCCACGTTCTGCCTGTTGGGATTGTCCATAAATCCGATTTTTCTCGTCCTGACAGTTGAAAGAATTACAAAGTCAGCCTCCCTTCCTTGGACCTTATCAACAGTATAATTGAATACACGGATACCTTCTATGTCGAAAATAGTATTTTTTTTCTCATTTCCTTTGCCTTTCTTTTTGAGTTCCTCCATTATCGCCTTTCGCTGCGCATCATAGAAAGAGACAATCAAAATCTCCCAGGTTTTATTCCTGTTATTTATTTTTCCGGAAGACACCCAGTCCACGAAGGAATCAACCTCTTCCAAAACGGCTTTTATCTCATCTTTATTAACATTTTTATCATCATTTCCCCTGACATGACGCCAGTGAAAACGTGATTTAAATTTTCCTCTGCAATCATAATTCCATTCCCTTCCGCCTTCTCCGCCATTTTCTTTATCCTTAACAGATTCAACATCTCTGAGTGCCTCATTTTTATAATATATCTCTCTTGGAATCCAGGAAATTTCCGGGTGCATCCTATGCTGGTATTTGAGCTTTTCATATCTCTCGCTCAGTTCTTTATCAGGAATCCCATGTGAAAGGATGGTTTTGTCTTCATCTGATCTGTTATAGCCACTCACACCAACCTGAAGGCTTGTAAGGACAGAAGGAAATGCAACACGCTTTACCTTGTTGATCTCTTTCCAGATTTTTCTGTGATCTTCAGAATCCGGCGGGAGAAGTGCATGCATGCTTGCTTCATAATAACTACTGCTGTTTTCATCTCCCGAACCAATGGCATTCTCAAGCTCATAGACTCTCTTCATCCTCCATGCAATCTTGCCTGCCCAGTCTTTGCTGTTTATTTCTTCCTTAAGAGCCTCTCTTATCTCAAATGGATCTGTAATTTCAGCAGATCTTTGTGGCCTGTATGAATAAGAACACCCGCGATCATTCATTTTGCAAACCATATTGCAGACCTTATAATCATGGATTGCGGGCATTTTTTTACTCCCAAACTCCAGAAGAATATGTGTTTCGGGAAGATTTTTGTAAAAAGTTTTATATAAATCTCTATCAATAAAAATCAGATCTGACAAAAGAAGCCGGTGATATTCAGAATCAAAGTTATGTTTTGAAATTAGATGAATCCGATTCTCTTTTTTTGCCTTTATAAAATTAGAAATTATTACTGTTTCAGGAATTCTAAAGGGAAATCTTCTCCCCTTATTCTTATTTTCTGTCTCCCTGAATTTCTCTGAAAATATTTTGTAAACCTGTTCGATAACCTCTCTATCTTCTACACAGATTGTTTTAGGGGATTTTGGATTTTTAC
>JAQVBK010000363.1 GCA_028690365.1 Candidatus Cloacimonadota bacterium | reverse complement strand
AATCTTTCAATGTTCTATTGGTGAAATATGACTGGGTTTCTAGGGCAGTAAATAAAACTATGAAGAAGCTTATCGTATTTGGTTCAGATGAAGACAATATAAAAGCTATACAAAGTACATTAGTTGTCACTGAATCATTTTGTGGACCAAAGACATACAAAGCTGTTCTTGATTATCAGAAGCAAAATAAATTGATTGTTGATGGAATCGTAGGGCCGCAAACACTGAAGAAAATGGGGATTAAACAATGACACAAGCTGAGTTGAGAGCTTATATTCTGAGGCGTTTGGGAAGTCCTATTCATAATGTGGAAATTACAACGGATCAATTGGATGATTGCATTGCGGAAGCTGTTGATCGGTTTACAGAGAGACATTATGATGCAGTTATTCTTGCTCTTTATCAGCTTGATCTAACAGCGGCAACCAGTTCTTATACTCTTCCAGAATCCATAAAAACTGTTCTTCATGTGTTTCCTGGGAATAATATTTTCTCAGCATTGTCAGAAACCGATAATTTGTTGATACCAATTGCACCAATGCCTTATGCTGATTATTTGTTAAAGCTGAGTGACGTGAGTTCTATTTATTCTTGGCGCATGGCTATAAGAACATGGGAAGATGCAATTTCTAATCAGAATATCATGTTTGATTTTAACTATTCAATGCACAAAATTACCATCTTGGGTAGCATTGATAAAATCCTTGAGAGCTTTCCAAACACAGATGGATTCTATCTCCTAGTTTATGAATGTGCTGATGATAGCGTTGAGGATATTTATAACAATCGCTGGCTAAAATCATATTGTGTTGCACTTAGCAAGCGCCAATGGGCTTCTAATATCCGCAAATACAACAACATTCCTCTTCCTGGTGGTGGGGATTTGAATCATTCTGATTTAATGGCTGATGCTAATGAGGAAATCCAGAAACTAGAGGATCAGCTCGATGATGAGATGTGTTTGCCACCCAGTATGCAGATTGGATGATTGTTTTACTTCACTTTAACCATGCTAGTTTCAAATAGATTTTAATGGACAAAACAAATGACAACAACTCCATCAATCCTAAGTGTTAATCAAATTGATTCTAGTGGTTTTTCTATTGCTATTACTGAACCTGTTTCACCTGTAAAGGGATTTCAGATTGAAGTGAAGAAATTACCTGATGGTTATTTCCCCCTTAGCACTAGAAACAAGTTGGAAACTGGTTATGATTACATGTTATTTGTTGGTTCTACTGCCACTATATCAGAGGGAGTTGGAGTAAGAAATACAAATAGAGTTTTCTTGGATGGATATTCTATCGGGGATCAAATTCAATTCAGAGTTAGGAATCTCGATCTTTCTGATGTTCCTTCATCTTGGGTAGAATCTCAAGTGTATGCGGTAGCTGAACAAACAGTAAGTTATGTTCCTCAAGCCAACACACCAACGAATTTTAACTTCTATACGAATGAATTCAATACGTTCAATGCATGTGCTAATGAGATAATCCAGATGAGAGGAATTCCAGTTTATTATCTCCCTACACAATTTCAGAAGGTTGATTTGATCCTGGGTGAAGATGTTCTTTCAAAATTCAATCAATCTTTTTACATGAAAATGTATCTGGCTTCTCATTCTGAATTTGGTGGGGATGGGTCTATGTTTGCTCAGTTTGGTTTAACTGTTGATGAGCAAGCTACTTTTGAAGTTAACATTGATCAATTTTTTGCTGATACAGGGAATTTGACACCTATAGAAAGTGATTTGATATATGTTCCTGTAGGGAATCTCATTCTTGAAGTTTTTTATGTGAATGATGCTGACCCATTTTTCCACATGGGAAAGGTAAGTAAATTCACTTTGCAGTGTCGTAAATATGAATATACCAATGAGGAAATGGATACAGGTATTGATAACTTGGATGATTTGGATAGCCTCAATTCTACTGATATCGAATCAGAAAATGATGAGCTTGAAGATGAATTGAACGATATTTTGAATAGCACGGAACCTAACATTTTTGGAGATAGATAATGACAAAAGCATGGTATGAAAATCTCAGGGGTATTGATTGGAATTTTGATTACAAGCGCGGGAAGCGTTTCGCTATCAAGGGACTGATGGTTGAGTTGCCTGTTGAAGTGGGCGACCAATTCCCTCAGTATTTCAAGAAATTGAAGAAGAATGAATCAGTTGAAGTTGTGATGGATGTTTTGCCATTATCTGAAGTATCGCATAACAAAGTTGAAGTTGTTATGGATACTGAAACACCATCTCAAATCTCATTAGATGAGGATAGTGGGATTGTTTCAGCACCAGAGGATAGAACACTCAAGGAACTGTTTGAAAGTGACCTAGCCCAGGGTAATGTGAAAGAAACCAAGAAATTCTACACTTGGCAGGAAAAGAAAATCAGCAAAGAGGATTATGAGAAGGCTGAGAACAAGGAAGAATATCTGTTTCAGATGTTGAACTAATTTTTGAAGGGTAATCAATGGGTAGGATATTGATAAAGTATCCTACCCATTTTCTTTAATTATGATAACTGATAAAAATAGAGGATTCAAAGGTAATCCAAAATTACGTTCACCAGATTTGCTAATAGAATACACTGATGAACAAATTTTGGAGATTGTTCGTTGCATGGATGATTTTATGTATTTTTGTGCAAAATATGTGAAGGTTATTGATCAAAGCACATCAAAAATTATTCCTTTTGAACTCTACCCATACCAAAAAAAGATGTGTGATGTTTACAAGAAAAATAAAAGAGTTATTGTTCTAGCCCCCAGACAGTGTGGGAAATCAGTTTTCACTATCGCTTATCTTCTTTGGGTTGGATTGTTTAATGAATATAAGAATATCGTTATTGTAGCTAACAAAGACGCTACAGCAAAGAAAACTCTCGCCAAACTCAAGACAATGTATATTCATCTTCCAATATGGCTTAAACAGGGCATTTTGGAATGGAATAAGAAACAAATCAGCTTTGAGAATGGAACCAATATTTATGCAGAAGCAACATCCTCAAGTGGAAACCGTGGTGATACAGCTTCTATTGTATTCTTGGAT